>CAKRVQ010000183.1 GCA_934408795.1 uncultured Eubacteriales bacterium | reverse complement strand
CTTTAAGATCATACCGATCAAGAAACGCAAACAGACTGTTGATGCTTGCGAGCATGGAATTGACGCTCCGCGCGGCGTAATTCTCCTGCAGGTGTTTCTTATATGCGATCACGGTCTCCTTTGTGATCTCGCCGTCTCCCGCGAATTCAAGAAACGCCTTAACATCCCTCTTATATTTTTCAAGGGTGGCGGGGCTTTTCTCCTCCGAGGCGAGGCGGCTCATAAAAGCACTTACCGTTTGTTCTCTTTTTTTCCTGCGATCCATACTACCTTCCCCCAACAATGCTTTTTGTTCTTATTTTACCCGAAAAGTCGAAATTTTCGTTCGGACGGGCGACAATATCGGCAGTCCGTATCACGGGGAAGAAGATCGTTTTAGCGTCTTGCTTTTCGGCATGAGAAAGCGGTGCACAGACGGTGAGTCGATGTTTTTCGGCGAGTGGGGTGATGAGGGAAAGAGGGCGCCGCCCGTCGGCGCGCGCGGAAGTGCGCGGCGGTGGGCGGCGGGCGGCGGGTTTGAGCGGCAAGCAGGAATGTGTGGGGAGATAAGCGGAGGCGGCGCGCAAGGTGCGCCGCCATATTGATCTGCGGGTCACAGCTGCTCCGGCAAGGTGCTGAAAATGAGCGGCGCGCAGGGTGCGCCGCGGATATGCGGCGGTTTTTTCTTTTTTAGTGAATCATCGGGAAGATAGAACCACGGGCGGCGCCGCGCGACCCCACAAGGGTCGCGAAACGGGGCGGGCGAGCTTAGTGCCGCATTCAATCCCGTTTCTTCGGCAAATATACAATTACATTTATAGTCGGATCTCCGCCCCCGTTTGACGCGCTTTCGGCGCGGGCGGCGCCGCCCGGGTCCGCCCTGTCCCTCCCGAGATCGTTCGATTTTCGGAACTGCCGCTTCGGTCTGCACGGGGAAATGAGGACCGCAAGGATCACGCGGATCAAAAGAATAAAAACCCAAAAATGAAAAAAATGCCGTCCGACGGGGCACTTAGTGTGCCCCGTCGGACGGCGGGTATAATCTTCACCGATGCAAATATTATTCTGTTTTGCTCTTTTCTTCTCCCTTTTGCGCCGCTGCGGCAGCTTTACGGTAGGCAGTGGGCGATATCCCCTGAACTTTTCCGAAAAGTTTTATGAATTGAAAGACATCATCATACCCCACCGAGCGGGCAATCTCTGTCACCGTATATCTTCCCTCTTCAAGCAGTCTGCGCGCCCTTGACAGTCTGAGTTGAGTCAAATACTGCTTCGGCGACTTACCGTAAGTATCGTAAAACCGATTTCGCAAACTGTTTCTCGCGAGTCCTACGCTTTCTGCAATATCCTCTACTCTTATCTGCTTGTGGTAGTTTTCGTCAATGTACTTTTTTGCGCGCACTTCGGGCAGGTTTACATAATATTCCGATCGATAAAATGCCTCACTGTCGGCATTATATGAACTCAGTAATCCGAACACGCATTTAGAGATCTCGGTGTTGCATAGCCGCTCTCTGTCGGAAAATATCCTTGAAAATATCTCGGTAAAATCATGTGAAAACGAATAGTCGAAAATATAGTCGGACGACGCATAGCGATCCATAAACTCGTCGGCGTCCTCGCCCTCTATTTTCACCCATATATATGCCCACGGATTGTCTTTTACGGGGTGGTAGGTGCACATTTCCCCCGCGCGGCAGATGAATCCCTTTCCTGCACCGAGGCGCTTACCGTTGAATTCACCTTCGCCCGCGGTTATATAATGAACGGCGTTATGAGAAAAAATGATGTTGATATTGCACTTATCGGCATCGGTCTTCTCATATTCACCGTCGTATATCCTTATTTCCTTCATTGCACAGACACACTCCCCGAAACCTTCAAGACGCACATCCCAATCGCGCAAAACTATAATACCATATTATCGCCCCAAAATCAAGGCTTAGATTGCGTATCCTGTGGCAAAATAACATAATCCGGTTAAGGCGGCCGCTTTTAATCCAGTTCGAACTCATTCTTTTCGTGTTTTTCGAGTTCCGGTGCCGACGCAGGGGTCCTGCCTATGGGATCGTACTTAAATGAGCGGCAATGATCGTCTCTTTTCATAACGCCTTTTTTCGGGCACACCACCGCATCTGTGCCGCGGCAGGGTGAACCGTGAGCGCAATACTCGCACATAGGTGCGATCGATCTTGAAAATGCCTTTTGCATACTGACCTTAAGCTCTCCCTTCGGTTAACAAACCTTTTATATATTCCTCGGCATCGCGCCTGATCCTGTCTATGCATTCCTTTTTGACCGAATATCCCGTATCGCTTCCCGCTATCGTCAGGCAGTCCGCCTTAAAGACTTCGGTTCTGCCCAAAGCGAGGTTTATAAGTTCGCGCGACCGCGCGCCGCCCTCTTTTGCGAGATCGCTGCAGACCGAAGCGCAAAGCACCACGATATCCCCTATCGCCTCGGCGGCATATGCGGTCTCTTTATTGACGGGTATTTTTCCGAGCGCGGTCACATCAATGGTTCCGTCCTCGGTATCAAGTCCTCCCGCTTCGGAGAAAATGATTCCCTGTTGCCCCGATGTGTACATATCCGCTTTTGTTGTCCCTTCGGCGGCGGAGCCGTCGGCAGACACGGTGTCTTCGGAACGGGAAGAGCTTTCGGCGGGAGCCGCCCCTTCGGCATCGGCAGCCGCAACGGACACGTTTTGCCCGCTTAAGGTCGGTTCGTCTGTGACGGTCTCATTTGCCGCGGCAGACAATTCTTCGGCTCTCTTTTCCGCCTCCTCAAGGCGTTCTTTTAAGCTTTCGGACTCGATCTTCAATTCTTGCATCTCGGATCTCACCGATTCTATTTCACTTTTGAGTTGTTCATTTTCGGCTGAAAGGGCTCCGTTTTTCTCTATGTAGTTGTGTAGTTGAGCAAGGAGTATTTTTTTACGCATAAAAAACGCCCTCATTTTTATTTGATTTTACCATTGCATTCCCTGACATTTTATATTATTATATAACAGTATGGTGTAATTAACAACACTTTTTTCCGTTTTGTGCCGTGTATCACGGCGTATCCGACAAAACGGGACATACTTCGTCGTGCATCTTGCGCACCGAGCGAAATAAATGATACATCGGAAGGGAGGGTTTGCAAACGGAACAGGATGCTTCCAACGCAGGAGTCGCCCCGGGCGGACTTACGAACCGAACGGAGATTCGGGTTCTGATTTGCTATCTTCTTAATGCCGTGGACCAGCCGGTCCCTTACAGCTTTCTTACCGACAATCTCTCCGGTGAGGGAATAGCAAATTACTTTGAACTTTGCGACGCGGTAATCAATCTTGAAGAAAACGGTCATATTTCCTCCCTTATCGATACCGACGGCAACAATTAGTAACTCATTACACCATCGGGTGCAAATATTG
>CAKRVQ010000182.1 GCA_934408795.1 uncultured Eubacteriales bacterium | reverse complement strand
CAACTTAAAAAATAAAGTCGGTACGACCTTTACACCGATAGATCAGCTTCTGCCGAAGCAATAGTCCGATTCGGCTCTTTCGCTTGCAAGATGACCTCTTATTCGGTTCACAAGCATTTCGAAGGCGACAATGTTTTTTCCGCCCTCGGGGATGATCACATCCGCATACTTTTTGCTCGGTTCAATATATGCCTCATGCATCGGCTTAACAGTGGTAAGATACTGATCTATGACCGAATCAAGCGTTCTGCCTCTTGTGTTGACATCTCTTCTGATCCTGCGCAGTATCCTTATGTCAGCATCGGTGTCTACAAATATCTTTATGTTCAGAAGTCTGCGAAGCCTCTCATCGGCGAGCACAAGTATGCCGTCTATCACGATCACTCCCGTCGGCTCTATGTGACGGGTTTTGTCACTTCGGTCGTGTATTGAATAATCGTAAACGGGACACTCCACCGCCCTGCCCTCTTTAAGCATTTCCAAATGATCTGTCAGAAGGGCGGTGTCAAACGCATCAGGATGATCGTAGTTCTGTTTGGTGCGTTCCTCATAGGTAAGATCGTGCTGCGCTTTGTAGTAATCATCGTGGCGTATGAGGGTGACATCATCACCGAATTCACGGCAGATAAGCTCCGCCAGTGTGCTCTTTCCGCTGCCGGTCCCGCCGGCGATCCCGATAATAAGTATATCCTTCATTTTACCCTCCGCTTTTCACATGATGTAAAAATAAGACAAACGCCGAGCGGGCGCTCAAAATACCTTTCTGTAATACAATCCGCGTGTATGCCTTTCCTCGGGCGGCAGACCTTTTATCGCACGGTCCATAATGCTCTCACACTCCGACCGTGATTCAAAAGTAAAATAAAGCAGCGCAATATCAGCCGAAAACTCCTTTATGCGGTCAAGCACATAAACAGGCCTGTCGTTAAAAATCTCGGTATATCCGCCTCTGCAGGCGTACGGAAATCGGTTTTTAAGACGATCGATCCCGTAGGACATTCCGCCGCATTCCGCACATCCCCTCCCACTTTTACCGGGGCAATTCCTCGTCACCATCAAGGGTATCCTGCCGTATGCAAATACCGCCTTTTCGGCGGGAAGCCTCCGCAGCGCCTCTGCCGAGCATTCGACCGACGCCGTGTAGAACAAGGCCCCGAACCTTTCGGTTACGACTGCGGCGCTGCCGCTGTTAAATATATTGAAAAACTGATCGCACACTATCGGAAGTCCCGCAGCCTGAGCCAATTCGGCAGCCGACAGATTTGAGCACACCGCTCCCGCCGCCGAATCTCCTATCTCGCGCAGTCTTTCAAGGAGCTTTTCCTCGTTTCCCGCAATGTATCGCGGAAGCTCGCAGTACAACGGCACATCGATGCCGAGTGAGGAAAAGTCGGATTCAATCGGCAGGATCACCGCCGAAACACCCGTAAGGTTCTCGGGCAGTTGATCTGCTGACGAAAAGCGTGCGATGTATTTAATACTTTCCGTCTTTTCGGACGCCGACTTTTTGCCTTCGTACGGCACCGTCGAACCGAGCGGTATATATTTTATCTTGCGGGGCGCCGAGCGAAGTCGGTCAAGCTCCTCCGTTCCCCTTTTTTTGAGATCGTTCAACACGGACGAAGGGATCGAAAGCCCCTCACCGATGAAACATTTGATACTTTCCGCTATATATGCGGTCCCGCCGAGACGCGCAAGTCTTGATGATATGTATTCTTCATCAGCAGCGCGTTCACGCGCGATCTGCGGCGGCTCACCCATAACCGTGACCGTGTTGCCGCCGTCACTTAATGTCAGCTTAACGGGATCGCCCGAGGCAGCGTGAAACTCCGCTTTGATCTTGACTCTGCCGCTCTCACGGCGGTAGAGTTCGTGTATCCTGCCGAAAACGGACGAAGAAATGTCCATATCCGCTTCGGTTCGTATGCCGAACATTTCCTTTCCCGTACGGTCGGTGTAATACCCGTCGGTAAAGCCGCTTCGCGAAAATACCGACGCCAACATATCGGATATGTCGTTCGGAACATACCCGAAATCTGTCATCGACCTGCAGGCAGCCGTTGCGGCTGCAACATACTCGGGGCGCTTCATTCTGCCCTCGATCTTAAAAGAATCGACTCCGATATCGGCAAGCTCACCGAGATGAGGGATCAGCGAAAGATCGCGGAGGCTGAGCGCATAGCCGTTTCCGCCGTTGACGGCGAAGGGCAGACGGCAGGGCTGCGCGCAAAGACCTCTGTTGCCGCTGCGGCCCCCTATGACCGAGCTCATAAGGCATTGACCAGACACACACATACAAAGCGCACCGTGCACAAAGACCTCGACTTCCATTCCGAGCGACTTTGCTTTTCGGCACATTTTTTCCAAAGACCGCCTGCTCATCTCACGGGCTGCAACCACGCGCCTGAAACCGAGCTCGGACAACAGTATTAGACCGTATTCGGAGTGAATGCTCATCTGCGTGGACGCATGCAGCGGTATGTCGGGGAGGCTCCTGCCGAGGGCGGACGCAAGGCCGAGATCCTGGACTATAAAAGCATCGGCTCCGCATTCGGCTGCCTTCGCCGCACAGTCAACGGCGGCGCCGAACTCGCGATCGGAGACGAGCGTGTTCATCGTAATATAGACCTTAACGCCGTGTATATGACAATACCTTGCCGCTTCTTTTAAGTCTTCAAATGTAAAATTAGCGGCGTTTCTTCGGGCATTAAAATCCCCCACGCCGAGATACACGGCATCTGCGCCGCTTCTTACCGCCGCGACCACGGAATCGCTTCCGCCGCAGGGTGACAAAACTTCGGGCATCCTGTCAGTCCTTCTCTTTATTTAATATGATCCGATATATCGACCGGCGGCAACGGCGGCAGCGACCGATATCCGCAAAAGGGCACAAACCACCCCTATGCACGGCTATGATTCGGCACAAATCTTTCCTAAACCGCAAAATATTCCGCACTTCGACAAATTATTGCAAATAAAACCCGCTTGAAAATGCCGTCATAATAGATTACAATTATACTGTAAGGTGCGGTATTCGACACTGAAACCGATATCGATCATCCCCATCGACTGCGGCAATTACAGGTTCAAACCTTCCCTGCGGCATGATTGACTGCGGTCTATCTTTTAAGGACAGGTGTCTCAGGGTAATCGTTGTTGGCTATTTTTTCAATGTCAACATCGGAGTTCTCTTTAGCGGTGGAAAAGACGATCTGCGTTTGTGTATTGCCGAAGACCTGAAGCTGGTTTATAAACATATCCAACGCCTCGGTGCTTTCAAACGCGACCTTTATTATCATCGAATAAGGACCGGTAACGCAGTCGCATTCGAGAACATTCGGGTGCGCGGTTATAAACGGATAGAATACAGGCTTGTCCTGCGGATGTATCTCCGTATTTATAAACGC
>CAKRVQ010000181.1 GCA_934408795.1 uncultured Eubacteriales bacterium | reverse complement strand
GCGCTGCCTTCGGTCGGCTTGCTGCCTGATCGGGCGGAGGTGATCAAAGCCGCCCGAAGCGGCGGGCTTTCGTTCTTTCTTGATTTGCAATCACTGACGGACTGAAATTGCAGTAGGTGACTTGCATTTTTGCCGTCGGTATCGTATTATTTTATTGTTGTGATATTTTGTTTCGGTATCATCGGTTGACAAGGGCGACATCATTCGATATCGGATCGAAATGTCTGCGTCCGTAAACCGGCGGGATGATGCTTTTACATATTGCGCCGCATGCACCGTTCGTCTGCGGCTTTTGAAAACGGCCGTGCATCGTGCACCGCGTGCGGCTTTGACGCCGTTATGCGCGGGTGTTGATGAGGGTGTTGATGAGGGTGCGGATGTGTACGCGTACGCGGAATGAAGACAGAAAATCGGGAAGTGAGAATGCGTGAAAATTAAAAATGCCGTAAGGCGGATAATTACGGCTCTTGTAGCAATAGCAGCGGCTCTCGGAATATCTTCGTGTAATCTGAGTGTTTTCGGCGGCAGAGGAATATCCACACGCTACAATAACATAATCACTCAAAGACTTGCCGAGGGCAAGACCGCCGTCCAGTTCCTTAATGTCGGTCAAGCCGATTGCTCCCTGATATGTTTGCCGGACGGGAGAAATATTCTCATAGATGCGGGTAACGAGGCGGACGGCGAGCATATAGTAAAGTATCTGAAAACGCTGGGACTCGAGAGAATAGACTATCTCATAGCGACGCATCCGCACGAAGACCATATAGGCGGAATGGATGATGTTGTGGCTGCTTTTGATATCGGAACCGCGGTCATGCCTTATATCGCCGAAAGCGATCTTGACGGAGCCGAGGTCTATGAAAAGCTATTGCTTGCGCTGAAGAACAGTAACGAGAGGATACTGAACGCCACTGCGGGACTTAAAGTGATCGGTGAAGATGATGTCCGGCTTATTTGCCTTGCACCCTATGATTCGTCACGCTCCGATCTGAATGATTATTCCGCGACTTTTATGTTCAGCTGCAACGGAGTGCGGGTCCTTTTTACAGGTGACGCAGAGGAGAAATGTGAGAACGAAATGTTGTCGGGAGAATTTTCTCTAAAAGCCGATATTTTGAGTGTGGGACACCACGGAAGCAAACACGCCTCAAGCAAAAGGTTTTTGGAAGAGGTGAGTCCTTTATGCGCGGTGATCTCGTGCGGCAAGAATAATTCGTACGGTCATCCTCATGAGGAGACTCTCGAAAGACTTTCTGATGTCGATGCCGCAATTTACCGCACCGACAGGCTGGGCAGCGTGGTCTTCTTTATAGATAAAAACGGAGAACTTACGGAACAGGACACAAAGAGTATTGATCTTGACGGTAACAGATGATGAATGACGAACTTTTTTCAAGGACCGAGCTTTTGCTCGGAAAGGAATCACTTGCACTGCTTCATAATTCGAAGGTCGCCGTATTCGGCGTCGGCGGAGTGGGGTCTTATACGGTCGAAGCACTTGTAAGAGCGGGAATAGGGGAGCTTTTGCTTATTGATGCCGATACGGTGGCAAAAAGCAATATCAATCGACAGCTGATCGCCGATACCACAACCGTCGGAAGGCAGAAGACAGATGTTGCGGAAGAAAGGGCACACAGGATAAACCCCGATATAAAGATCAGGACCGTAAACCGATTCTTTGATGCGGATTCAGATTATTCCCTGCTTTGCGGGTATGATATGGTTGTCGACGCAATAGATACCGTGTCGGCAAAGATCGCCATAGCGGAATACTGTCATAACGGCGGCATACCTTTGATAACCGCAACAAGTGCGGGCAACAAGACCGATCCTACAAGGTTTATCGTATCGGATATATATTCGACTTCGGTATGCCCGATATGCAGAATAATGAGAAGAGAGCTCAAAAGAAGAGGCGTTGATAAGCTGAAGGTGGTGTATTCCACCGAAAAGCCGCTTGAGGTCGAAAAGCCCGCGGACGGAACAAGACCTCTTCCGGGCAGTCTGCCGTTCGTTCCGTCGGTCATGGGACTGATCATTGCCCGCGAAGCGGTATTTGACATTATAAGGAGTAAGAAATGATCACACAAAAGCTTGAATTTCACAGCAACAACGGAGTATGCTTTCTGACTTTTCCTTCGTTTACCGAGTGCGGCAAGGTAGTCCACGGGATTTCAACAAGACTCGGAGGGGTAAGCAAGGGGTATTGCTCCGAAATGAACTTCACGACAAACACAGGCGACAGTGAAGAAAATGTGCTCCGAAATTACGAGCTTTTTTGCGAGGCGATAGGCGCCGATCATAAAAGGTGCGTCGTTTCCAAGCAGACGCACACGGTAAATATAAGAACGGTCACCGAGGAGGACATCGGAAAAGGGGTGGTAAGACCCCGCGATTATGATGATGTCGACGGACTTGTGACCGATCTTCGCGGCGTTACCCTTGTGACGCATTATGCGGATTGCGTCCCGCTTGCGTTTGTTGATCCGATTGCCGAAGTAGTGGCGCTTTCACACGGCGGCTGGCGCGGAACGGCAGGAAACATAGCAGGGCTTACGATCGAGAAAATGAAAAGGGAATTCGGGTGCGCTCCGAAAAACATTCTGTGCGGCATTGCTCCTTCGATATGCCGCGACTGCTTTGAGGTAGACTATCCGGTCGCAAAGGTGTTTCTTGAGCTCGGCGGGGTCACGGGTGTCGTAAGGGAAAGAGGCGGCGGCAAGTATGATGTCGATCTGAGGGAAACAAATCGGCAGCTTATCATAAACGCGGGAGTGCCCGAGGAAAACATCACCGTTACCGATGTGTGCACAAAATGCAATCCCGATATTTTCCATTCCCACAGGGCAACGGGCGGAAAGCGCGGCGTTATAGGAGTGTTTCTCGGACTGAAGCCGAACGCCGAAGTTTAATATGATCGATCGGAGACCGTAAAACAGACTCACCCCCGTATCACAAAGTCATTGACAGTTTGCTGACGACTTACTGCGGCGGCGCACTTTCGTGCGCCGCCGCGCATTTGTTCATTGAGAAAGACGAGCGGGGCGGGAGTAAAGCGGTACGGCGGGCAGCGCCGCCGCGCCCGCAGGGCGCGGCAAGCGGGGGGGCGCGGGGGGGGTGCTGCTGCCTTAAAGCGGCAGCGGACCGACAAGTACATATTCAAGCTTCGAAATATCCGCCGCCCCCCGCTTGCGGCGACCCCTTCGGGGTCGCGCGGCGCTGCCCGCCGTACCGCTTTATGCCCGCCCCTGAACACTCCGACTCTTGTTGTTATTGAAAAATAAGCAGAATTATGCTACAATGACTTTACCGACGGTCTGTGTTGTTGACCGTCGGCAGATCAGAGTGCTTATCGACAAGATCAAATCATAAACGGGGGATTCCGCAATGAAGATAGGGCTTTTTAATGATTCC
>CAKRVQ010000180.1 GCA_934408795.1 uncultured Eubacteriales bacterium | reverse complement strand
GACATATGTCGCAGGACTCATTATCGCCGAAATTCTTCCGACCTTTAATTGATAAGCGGTTAAGGAATTGTTCGCTTCATCATATTCTCTGATTTCTTCATTCTCGCGGCAAAATGCTCTTATGACCCTGCTGCCGCTCAGATTTTCACGCGTCAGACCGAGAACGCGGTCGAGCTTTGACTGGACCTTCCTGTACATCGGAATGGTAAAATACATAACGGCGTAAACAATTATTAGCAATACCGGTATTGCGACCGCAAATGTTACCGCCGATCGGACATCAATAAAAAATGCGGCTATCATAGCGCCGAACACAACTACGGGGGCGCGGAGCAGCAATCTCAGCGCCATATTTATACCGGTCTGAACCTGATTTACATCACTCGTCATCCTGGTGAGCAGGGTAGAGGTCCCGCATTTGTCAAGAGAAGAAAACGACAGAGACTGGATCTTTGAAAAAAGACGCGACCTCATATTCGCTGCCACTCCGACTGCCGCTTTGGCAGCAAAGTATTGGGCTGCGATCGAAAATCCCAGACCTATTATTCCTAACAAAAGCAAAAGCAGAGAGCGCATTACAACATACTGCTTTCCGCCTCCGCCGTTAATACCGATATCGATAATGTCAGCAACCACGATCGGCACTGTAAGCTCAAGTGCCGCCTCCGCAAACTTCAATAACGGAGCCAGAATCGACTCCTTGCGATACATTTTTAATTCGCCGATAAGCTTTGTCATAAATCAAAAATCCCCGTATTTTTCCGTAGTCTTCATAAGTGTCGGGACGGATAATGCCGTCTTTCCGTGATTTCGGGTATACCCGCCCGCGAATAAACCCGACACAGTGTTGTTCTTCGATATTATACTTTGCGACCGTATTCTTTCGGCTGCCTGCCGTATCACAACTCAAGCGTGCGCTTATAAGCCGCCGAGACGGCATCTTCGACCGCAGCCCTGAATCCGCCGCTCTCAAGGGCAGCCACACCCGCAATGGTGGTGCCGCCGGGACTGCATACCGCATCCTTAAGCTCCTCGGGATGCCTGCCCGTGGTAAGCTGCAGCTTTGCCGATCCGAGCAATGTCTGAGAAGCATACAGTGTCGCTTTTGAGCGGGGAATGCCGCACCTTACCGCAGCGTCGGCAAGTGATTCTATAAACATATATACAAAAGCGGGGCCGCATCCCGTGACCGCGCTTGCGGCATCGATCAGTTTTTCGTCAATTCGATCGGTCACACCGCAAAGAGAGAACGCCGACTTGAAAACTCCGACTGCCTTCTCATCGGTGTCGACCGATGCATATAATATCATACCTTCGCCCACAGAAGCGGCCAAATTCGGCATTATTCTGATTATCGGCATTTTGAATCCGAGCATATCGGTTATTCTGTCGGTGGAGATTCCCGCCGCCATGGAAATTATCACAGCGTTACTGCGTGACCCCAGAACCGGGGATATCTCATCATAAAGCGCTTTGCAGACCTGAGGCTTTACGCCCGCCACGATAAAATCGCATTCGGAGGCTATCGTCAGATTGTCTGAGACCGATGCGCCGATTTTTTCAGCCAAAGCTTCCGAAACAGCCCTGTTTGCATCGGAAAGCAGTATGCTGCCGCCGCCTATCTTTTCGGCAACCGCAGCCGCCAATGCGCCGCCCATGTTTCCGCAGCCTATAAATCCGAATTTTTCCATATTTTTCACTCCTGCCGAACGAATTTTATCTTATGTTTCCGTTTCCGTAAACAATGTATTTATAAGTGTTGAGCTCGCGCAGACCTACGGGTCCTCGCGCGTGCATTTTTTGCGTTGATATACCTATTTCGCAGCCGAGGCCGAACTCGCCGCCGTCGGTAAACCGCGTCGACGCATTCACATATACCGCCGCACTGTCGGTAGCACTGCAGAATTTTTCTGCATTTTCGCGGTTTTCGGTTATTATCGCCTCACTGTGACCCGTCGAGTGCAGAAGAATGTGTTTTATGGCTTCATCGACCGTATCAACGATGCAAAACGCCATTTTGTAGTCCAGAAATTCGGTATCAAACGAGTTCTCGTCCGCGGGTGTTCCGCTTATGATCTTTGATGCGCGATTGTCAAGGATCATCTGAACGGGAACGAGGCCCGCCGCGATCCTGTCATCAGTGAATTTTTTCTTTATGAGCGGAAGAAACTCATCCGCAACCGCACTGTTTACAATGCAGACTTCGGCGGCATTGCAGACCGAGGGGCGGCTTGTTTTCGCATTGTCAACGATCTCTAACGCTTTTTTGAGGTCGGCATCACTGTCAACATATATGTGACATATTCCGGTTCCCGTCTGAAGACAGGGGACATCGGCGTTTTTAAGACACGCATTTATGAGTCCCGCTCCGCCTCTCGGGATCAGAAGATCGACAAAACCAACCGCTTTCATTATCTCTGCGGCACTTTCCCTTGAGATGTCGTCAATTATGTTAATAAGCGAGGGATCGAGACCTATACCCTCGATCGCTCCTCTCATAATATCAACGATCACCTTTGATGTGCGGTACGCTTCCTTGCCGCTTCTGAGAACACATACATTTCCGCTCTTTAGTGAGAGAGCCGCGGCATCCGAGGTCACATTCGGTCTGCTCTCATATATCACCGCTATCACACCGAAGGGAACCGATACCTTCGTGATCTTCAACCCGTCGTCACGGATATGTTCGTCCAAGATCCTTCCGCAGGGGTCGTCGAGCGCCGCCACATCGCGCACGCCTTTTGCCATGCCCTCAATGCGCGATGCGCTGAGTGACAATCTGTCGAGCATGACATCGGATATCACGCCGCGGGCGGCATTGACATCTTCGGCGTTTGCCGAAAGGATTTTGTCGTCACCGCTTGTGAGCGCGTCTGCTATTGCATAAAGAGCTTTGTTTTTTTGCTCGCTCGTAAGCTTCCATGCCGACTCTTTGGCGGACTTTGCCGCCTTTAGTATATCTGCGGTAGTCATTACTTACCTGCCTTCTTTCCCAAAAAGCGCGTCCCGACCTGCTCGCCGTCGAGAATGCGGTATAAATTGTCGGGATCGGTTCCGTTTGCAATCACCATATCTATACCCGCCTGCTCACAAATGGTAGCGGCGTTGATCTTTGTGCACATTCCGCCGGTGCCGAACGCCGAACCTTTACCGCCCGCAAGGGAACGAATGTGCTCATCGACAGTGCTTACAAGCGGTATGAGCTTTGCATCCTTGTCTGTTCTCGGATCGGCAGTGTATAAGCCGTCGATATCCGAGAGAAGAATGAGCAGATCCGCGCCAATCGTGGCTGCGACAATGGCGCCGAGAGAGTCGTTGTCACCCACGGATATTTCATCGGTGGAAATCGTATCGTTCTCATTTATTATAGGCAAAACATTGAGTTCGAGCAGTTTTTCGATCGTATTCTTGAAATTCTCGTGACGCTCGTCATCCTTGACATCACTGCCGGTCAGCAGTATCTGAGCTACGGTGTGATTATGCTC
>CAKRVQ010000179.1 GCA_934408795.1 uncultured Eubacteriales bacterium | reverse complement strand
CATAAGCTTTATGTAAACTATAAATTGTGTGCAAACAAAAATCAGCTATTCTGAATGTTGAATTTTTTAAAATGCGATGTTATAATATTTTAGGATAGCGTCGGCAGTCGGGCGGCATTGTTCCTGACGGATCTTGTCGTTCACGACCGATATTTTTTTGACGGCTGTCGTGCATTTCCGATGTATTTCCATTTTGGTGCGAGCGGAATCATTATTTCCGACATCCGACATCATAGCTATTTATTATTTTCTGCCGACCCGAGAGGAAATGTATTGCTCTTTGATACATCTTCCCTGCTTTAATTTTGAGGTGAAAAAATGTCTAAGATTGTTCTCGTTACCGGCGGTTCAAGAGGTATCGGTGCCGCGACCTGCATAAGGTTTGCCGAAGCCGGTCACACGGTAATACTCAATTACAACAGATCGCGGGAAGCTGCTCTGATGCTTGCACATTCTCAAAATCAGATGGGCAGGGCGATCTACCCGTGTCATGCCGATATATCGGACAGGGCATCTGTTGAAAAGATGGTGGACGGCGTTATCGCCAAGTTCGGCAGGATAGATGTTCTTGTAAACAATGCGGGCATCGCAAAGCAGCAGCTATTTACCGATGTGACCGCCGAAGATTGGAACGGGATGATATCCGTAAACCTTAACGGTACATTTAACTGCACGCAATCTGTACTTTCGAATATGATCCGGCGCCACAGCGGTGTCATTATCAATGTGTCCTCCGTATGGGGTCAGACGGGTGCCTCCTGCGAGGTCGCCTATTCCGCAACAAAGGCTGCGATCATCGGAATGACGAAAGCACTTGCCAAAGAGGTGGGACCTACAGGCATCAGAGTTAATTGTGTTGCTCCGGGCGTCATAAACACCGAAATGAATGCCGCGCTTTCTTTAGAGGATATGAATTCACTGATAGACGAGACCCCGCTATGCCGCATAGGCGAGACCGACGATGTCGCGGCGCTTATCACCTTTCTTGCCTCCGACGACGCTTCTTTTATTACCGGTCAGGTCATCGCTCCCAACGGCGGGTTTTACATCTGATCAGCGGTTGCTATGCCTATACATACGGCGACGCGGCAGATATTACCGTTACACGGTAGCAAAGCACAAGCGTCCCGCACTATCCGTGCGGGACGCTTATTTTTATATTGTTTTGATTGGAATGTTGTAAACTCTCAGTCGCAGAGCATACCGAGATATTTTTGGAAGGCGGTGCCGTATCTGGGATCGAGTCCTTCCTTTATAGACTCGCCGACCGACTTACATATAAAGCGTGCAGCTTTTCGGGCGGCTTCGTCGGCTCCTCTCCCCTTTACAAGTTCAGACACGCATACCGACGAAAACATATCGCCCGTGCCCGAAAAGCTCCCCGAATAGCGTTTGGAGGAGGCGACAGTAAATCCCGATTCTGTACAAACAAGATTATTGAGTTTATCCCCCGACGGTATACCGGTAACAAATATTGTTTTCAATCGGTCCGACATCAGCGAACGGCAGATCTCATAAAGCTCCGCGGATGTCATCGTTTCTATGGAGTTATAGCTTTTTCCGGTCAGCATGGCAAGTTCGGTAAGATTCGGTGTTATTGCGGTCGCGGCGCCGACCAGGCGCATAACGGATTCATAGAGGCCGTCGCTATAGACCGAATAAGGCTCGCCGCAGTCACCGAGAACGGGATCCACAAGCACACATTCGGATTCGCTGTGTTGTTTAATGAAATTGAGAGCCACCTCCGCCTGTGCGGGATCCGAAAAAAAGCCGGTATATATGCCGTCGAACGATTCATCCTTCCAGTCGTCGCAGAATCTCTTCATTTTATCGGTGAGGTCAAGGCAGCTATAGGATTCAAAGCCGGTCTGCCTTGTGAGCACGGCGGTGGGCAGCGGGCAGCACTCAACGCCGCACGCCGAAATGATCGGAAGTGCGACCGAGAGCGAGCATCTGCCTATACCGGAAATGTCACTAAGAGCTGCTATTCTTTTCATTCATCCTTACCTCCCGATAAGCGGAGTTTTGTGTCTTTCACGGCTCCGAGCAACTTTTTTGTAATCTGCCCGCGCAGGCAATCAGTACCTGTCAAGCTTACTCAGGAACTTTTCAAGCCGTTCGCCGCCGTTACCGCCGAATACCTGTTCAGGTGTTCCTTCGACCGCCACAACGCCGTCATCCATAAATATGACCTTATCCGAGACCTCGCGGGCAAAATCCATTTCATGGGTCACGATTATCATGGTTGTATTTCCGTTTTTGAGCTCCTTTATGACCTTAAGCACCTCGCCGGTAAGTTCGGGATCGAGCGCGCTTGTCGGTTCATCGAAGCAAAGTATTTCCGGGTGAAGAGCCAAAGCTCTTGCAATCGCGACCCTCTGCTGCTGACCGCCCGACAGGTTACAGGGATAGTCATTGAGCTTATCGCCGAGACCGACTTTATTAAGCAATGTTTTTGCTTCCTGTTCTATCGCTTCGGCAGATACTCCTTTATTGAGAAGTGACGGTGCAAGGGTGACATTTTTAAGCACCGTGTATTGCGGAAAAAGGTTAAATGACTGAAAGACAAGTCCGAAACGCAGTCTGTTTTTTCTTATTGCCTCTGCGCTTTGAGAGATGTTCGAATCGGCATTATAGATAGTTTTACCCGATATTGATATCGTACCGCTGTCGGGGCGTTCAAGGAAGTTCAGGCATCTGAGCAGTGTGGTCTTTCCGCTTCCCGATGAGCCGATTATAGAAAGCACCTCACCTTTTTCAAGGGAAAATCCGACGCCTTTAAGCACTTCGGTCTTTCCGAAGTTCTTCTTTATGTTTTTAACTGTCAACAACGACATTGTGTTCTTCCCTCCTCAGCTTCTGAAATACGAGAGTTTCTTCTCAAGCTTGCCGAACAGAAGTGTAAGCAATCCGCTGAAGAGAAGATAAAACAATCCCGTTGCGAGCATGGGCCAAAGCATTCCTCTTGATTTTATGAACGACTCGCCCATCCACATGATCTCATAAACCGATATAACTCTTGCTATCGATGTGTCCTTAACGAGGGTTATGACCTCATTGCTTATCGGAGGGAGAATATGTTTGACGACCTGCAAAAGTATAATCTTGAAAAACACCTGAGAGCGGGTCATACCGAGCACAAGTCCCGCTTCATACTGTCCTCTCGGGATGCTCTCAAGTCCGCCTCTGTATATTTCGGAAAAATAGCAGGCATAGTTTATTGAGAACATAATCACCGCGGAGGTAAATCTGTCCATAACGCTCCAGGAAGCGAGCCATGCAGTGAAGAAATTGGCGGTGGGCAGCTGTGATGCCCAATTCGAAATCAGGCCCGGTCCGTAGAAAAAGACTATCAGCTGGAGCATAAGCGGCGTGCCGCGGATTATCCAAACAAAAAAGCGTATCACCACTCTGAGAGGAGCGAAGCGACTTCTTGCACCAAAACAGATTATCAAGCCGAGCGGCAATGATATAAGCAAGGTAAGCGCAAAGAGTTCAATAGTTACC
>CAKRVQ010000178.1 GCA_934408795.1 uncultured Eubacteriales bacterium | reverse complement strand
ATATCAACCCGATATTTAACGGGATCTGTATGTATGAAGATCGCTGTCAGCAGACAAGGACAAGCGCACCCGACATGTACTTTTCACCCGTGATGCCCTTCGCCGCTTGACGCGGTTCCGATCTTCTCCGAACAAAGCTTTTTTCGAATCGGACAAAGTTTTCTTTTAAATATGTATGACACACCGATAAGAATTATGTCTTCGGTATGCCGATCTGCGAAAATGCTTCGGTTGCCCCCGCCGCCGTCCGAGAGCGAGGGAGGCAACGCCGATCCGACTTTCCCGCATCTATCCTCTGAGCACCGCACCGACGCTTTCAAGTCTGTTGATTATTTTCTTTACCGCCTTTGCAGAGTCCTCGTCGGTCAATGTCGCCTCGGGTGAGCGGAGTGTCACCCTGTAAGCGACGCTTTTTTTGCCCTTTTCGATCTGCTCACCGGTATAAACATCAAAGAGCTCAACTTTTTCGCAAAGCTTACCTGCGCCCTGCCTTATAGCTTCTTCAAGTCTTGCGACCGGAAGCGCCTCATCACATATAAGTGCAAAGTCACGCTCGACCGCCGGGAATTTAGGCAGCGGTTTGAATACCGTAAGAGCGCTCTTCATTGCATAAAGCTTTGATAACTTAATTTCCGCTATATACACCCTTTCGTCGATTCCGTATTTTTCCGAAACGGCGGGATGTATCTCTCCGAATGCGGCAAGGATATCGTCGCCCTTAACGGCATATGCACTTCTGCCGGGATGATAGTAAGGATCTATTGCCCTGACATAGTTCACCCCGTCGGTAAACAGTGCAAGCACATCCTCAACTATACCTTTGAGCGAATAGAAGTCATATTCATCGCCGTACATACCTATTACCATTTCGGGCACTTCATCGGGCTGCTCGCTCACGGGAAGCTGCTTCGGAACAAACACCTTGCTGACTTCGAAAAGTGCTGCAGACTGTATTTTCCTGCTGCGGTTTGTGGCGAGCACCGTCATCATACTCGTTACAAGCTGAGTGCGCATGACCGAATACTCGTCGCCGAGCGGGTTGAGCAGCTTTATGGCCTCTCTTCTCGGATCGTTCTCGGCGAGATTAAGGGTATCTATAGCCTTGCTTCCTATAAAGGAGTATGTTACCGCCTCATAAAGTCCTTTGCCGACCAAAAGCTTTTTAATTCTGTCGGCAGCTATTCTTTCGGGCAGCTTTTTGCCTCGCCGTACGGACGACATCATCGCAGTACCCTTAATGTGATCGTATCCGTAGATCCTCATGACTTCTTCGGCAAGATCGGCTCTGCCTTCCACATCGTCGCGGATCGACGGCACTTTAACCGTCAGCATTCCGTTCTTTTCGGCGGTCTCAAGACCGAGACTGTTAAGAATATTTACCATAGTGACGGTCGGGACCTGTACACCGACAAGTGCGCAGATGTCATTTGCCTTTACATTCAGCACGCGCGGCTCGGGCAATCCGTTATTACGGTCAACGGCTCCGTTTACAATATCTCCGCAGCCGAGCTCACAGACAAGGGACAACGCCCTGTTCATAGCATGCTCGACATTTATGATATCCACTCCGCGTTCAAATCTTGCGCTCGATTCGGTGCGCATACCGAGGGCACGGGCGGTCCTTCTTACATTATCTCTCTTGAACTTGGCGCATTCGAAGAATATCTCGGTGGTATCATCCTTGATCTCGCTGTTAAGACCGCCCATTATTCCCGCAAGGCATGAGGGGCCCTCCCCGTCCGCAATTACAAGCATTTCGGATGTGAGGTCATGATCCTTACCGTCAAGCGTGGTGATCTTTTCGCCGGGCGCAGCGCGCCGCACGATGATCTTTGAGCCTCTGATATCCCTCATATCAAACGCGTGCATGGGCTGACCGGTCTCAAGCATAACGAAGTTGGTTATGTCCACGATGTTGTTTATCGGACGCATACCCGCCGCAATTATGCACTTTTTAAGCCATTCGGGTGATTCGCCGATCCTTACATTCTTTATGACCCTTCCGTAGTATCTCGGGCAAAGCTCGTAGTCCTCGACCTCAACGGCGATGCAATCGTTTATATTTCCCCCGACCGAGGTGTAGTCGGTCTCGGGAGCACGGTATGCGGTTCCGAGGACCACCGCCGCCTCCTTGGCGATTCCCTCTGCGCACTGACAGTCGGGACGGTTTGCGGTTATTTTAAAGTCGATGATACAATCGTTCAGTCCGAGGACATCACGCATATCCACTCCGACCTTTTCATCGGGCTTCAGGATCAGTATTCCGTTTACAGAAGCGCCCTTGTAGTCCTCCTCGGTGAGACACAGTTCCTCACCCGAGCAAAGCATTCCGTTTGATTCAACGCCTCTGAGCTTACCTCTTTTTATATGTGCTCCGTTGGGCAGATACGAATCGTGAAGAGCGGTGGGAACCAGATCGCCGACATTCACATTCTGCGCTCCTGTTACTATCTGTTCCTCGCCCGTGCCTACATCTATCCTGCATATCCAAAGGTGATCCGAATCCGGATGCCTTTCCATGGCGACGACCTTTCCGACCACGACATTCTTCATGGTTTCCGAAAGATCGGTGCATTCTTCTATTTCGAAGCCCGCGAGCGTCATACGGTCGCAAAGCTCTTCGACCGACACCGTGATGTCGGTATATCTTTTAAGCCAACTTAACGATACCTTCATTTCAATGTTCCTCCTTAAAACTGTTCAAGAAAACGGAGGTCGTTTTCAAACAAGAGGCGGATGTCGCTGATCTTGTACCTTGTGGTGGTAAGACGGTCAAGTCCTATACCGAAAGCAAAACCGCTGTATTCCTCGGGGTCGATACCGCAGGCGGAAAGCACCCTCGGGTGTACCATACCTGCGCCGAGGATCTCGATCCAGCCGCTGTCCTTGCACACTCTGCAGCCTTTGCCGCCGCACTCCGAGCAGCTGACATCAACCTCTACGCTCGGTTCGGTAAACGGGAAAAAGGAGGGGCGGAATTTGACCTTGGTCTCGGGTCCGTATATTTCGTGAGCAAACTGTTCAAGCACGCCCTTTAAGTCGCACATTGTAATACCCTTGTCGACCACAAGTCCCTCTATCTGATGAAAAACGGGAGAATGGGTGGCGTCCACCTCGTCGGCGCGATAGACCCTGCCGGGGCAGATGATCCTTATCGGAGGCCTTCTCGACTCCATCGTCCTTATCTGCGCAGCCGAAGTCTGGGTGCGGAGAAGGAGATTCTCCCCGAGATAGAAGGTGTCCTGCATATCCCTTGCGGGATGATCGGCGGGAACATTCAGTGCCTCGAAATTATAGTGATCGGTTTCGACTTCGGGTCCGTCCACAACATCAAAGCCCATACTTGTAAATATATCTATCATATCGTCAAGCACTATGCTGAGCGGATGCAATCCGCCCGTGGGAGTTTTCTTTCCCGGCATGGTGATATCGATCTCTTCGCTTTTAAGGCGGCGCTCGATCATTCTCTCCTTGATACCCGTAAGCGACTCGTCAAGCGCTTCCTCGATA
>CAKRVQ010000177.1 GCA_934408795.1 uncultured Eubacteriales bacterium | reverse complement strand
GGTCAAGATCGTACAGACCGGTTGTTTCGGTCTCTGCGCACTCGGTCCCGTCGTCATCGTTTATCCGGACGGAACCTTCTACAGCAGAGTCACGACCGACAATGTAGAAGAGATCGTAACGGAGCATCTCCTCAAAGGACGCGTTGTTGAGCATCTCGCCTACACCGACACGGGCGAAGACCATTCAAAGCCCACCAATGAGATCTCACTCGGCGATACTGCGTTCTATAAATCCCAGCACCGCGTGGTTCTTCGCAACTGCGGCGTTATCGATCCCGAAAACATAGACGAATATATCGCTATGGACGGATATGCAGCCCTCGGTAAGGTCCTCACCGAAATGACCCCCGAGGATGTCATAAAGTGCGTTACCGATTCCGGACTTCGCGGAAGAGGCGGCGGCGGATTCCCGACAGGCCGCAAATGGGCTCTCTGCGCCCCCAATAAGGCACCTCAGAAGTATGTCGTCTGCAACGCCGATGAAGGCGATCCGGGCGCATTTATGGATCGCTCGGTTCTTGAAGGCGACCCGCATTCGGTCATCGAAGCTATGGAGATCGCAGGTTATGCGATCGGCGCCACCAAGGGATATGTTTATGTCAGAGCCGAATATCCGATAGCAGTCAAGAGACTTCAGAAGGCTATAGATCAGGCCCGTGAATACGGGCTCCTCGGAAAGAACATCTTCAATTCGGGCTTCGATTTCGATCTTGATATCCGCCTCGGCGCAGGTGCGTTCGTCTGCGGTGAAGAGACCGCTCTTATGACTTCGATCGAGGGTAACCGCGGCGAGCCCCGCCCGCGTCCTCCGTTCCCGGCAGTTAAGGGTCTTTACAATTCACCCACGGTCGAAAACAACGTTGAGACCTTCGCAAATATTCCTCAGATCATTCTTCGCGGTGCTGATTGGTTTGCTTCAATGGGTACCGAAAAGTCAAAGGGAACAAAGGTCTTTGCTCTCGGCGGCAAGATAAAGCATACCGGACTCGTGGAGATCCCGATGGGAACCACACTCCGTGAGATCATCGAAGATATCGGCGGCGGTATTCCGAACGGCAAGAAGTTCAAAGCCGCTCAGACCGGCGGTCCTTCGGGCGGTTGTATCCCCGCAAACCTTGTCGATGTTAAGGTCGACTACGATAACCTTATCGCAATGGGTTGTATGATGGGCTCGGGCGGTCTCATCGTTATGGATGAGGACACCTGTATGGTCGATATGGCGAAGTTCTTCCTTGAATTCACGGTCGACGAATCCTGCGGAAAGTGCACCCCCTGCCGCGTCGGTATCAAGCGCCTTTATGAGATGCTTGATAAGATAACCAAGGGTCAGGGCACTCTTGAGGATATCGACAGAATGGAAGAACTCTGCAATTACATAAAGGCAAACTCTCTCTGCGGACTCGGTCAGACCGCACCTAACCCGGTGCTCTCGACCCTGAAGTTCTTCCGCGATGAGTATGTCGCCCATGTTGTGGACAAGAAGTGCCCCGCGGGCGTCTGCAAGAATCTGCTTCAGTTCACCATCGATAAGGATAAGTGTATCGGATGCGGAATGTGCGCCAAGAACTGCCCTGCCGAGACTATCGTCAGAACGGATTATGTCGCACCCGGCCATAAACTCGCCTCATTTGAGATCATCAATGATAAGTGCGTGAAGTGCGGCGCTTGTATGTCCAACTGTAAGTTCAAAGCTATTTCGAAAATATAAGCGAGGAGTGAGATAAATGAGCGAAATGGTAAATCTTAAGATCAACGGCATTGCCGTCAGCGTACCGAAGGGCAGCACGATCCTCGAAGCCGCAAAGTCCGCCGGTATAGACATTCCCACTCTTTGCTATATGAAGGACAGGAACGAAATAGGTGCCTGCCGTATCTGTATGGTAGAGGCCAACGAGGGAAGAGGCTTCAGAATGGTCGCCGCCTGCGTTTATCCCGTAAGCGAGGGAATGGAGGTCAAGACCGCAAGCAGCAAGATCCAAAAAGCAAGAAAAACCACACTTGAGCTGATACTCTCCACACATGACAGAAAGTGTCTCTCCTGCGTCCGCTCGGGAAACTGCGAGCTTCAGAAGCTCTGCTTTGAGTACGGCGTTGAAAACGAGGGTGCATTCGACGGTGATAAACCCGTTTATGATATCGACGATTCGGCACCTCATATGATCCGCAACAATAATAAATGTATTCTCTGCCGCCGCTGCGTTGCCGCCTGCAATGAGCAGTTCGTTGCCGTTATCGGTCCCAACAACCGCGGTATAGATACAAACATAGGCTCCGTTATGGGACTGAACCTTAACGAGACCGGTTGTATCTCCTGCGGACAGTGCATAGTAAACTGCCCGACCGGTGCCCTTTATGAGAAGGATGATACCGATAAGGTATGGGAAGCTCTCAACGATGACGAAAAGTATGTTGTCGTTCAGACCGCACCTGCAGTCAGAGCCGCTCTCGGTGAGGAATTCGGCATGCCAATCGGCACCCGCGTGACCGGCAAAATGGCAGCTGCCCTCAGAAGACTCGGCTTCGATAAGGTGTTCGACACCGATTATGCCGCCGATCTTACCATAATGGAGGAAGGCACCGAGTTCATCGACCGCCTCAAGAACGGCGGAAAGCTCCCGATGATCACTTCCTGCTCTCCGGGCTGGATAAAATTCTGCGAAACATATCATCCCGAGTTTATTGAAAATCTTTCGTCCTGCAAGTCTCCGCAGCAGATGTTCGGTGCGGTGCTCAAGACCTACTATGCAGAGAAAAACGGCATAGATCCCGCTAAGATCTTCAGCGTTTCCGTTATGCCGTGTACCGCAAAGAAGTTTGAGATCGGCCGCGATGACGAGGCTGCGGCGGGATATCCCGACCTTGATGTCACCATTACCACGCGTGAACTTGCCCGTATGATCAAACGCGCAGGTATTGATTTTTGCAATCTTCCCGATGAGGACTTTGATAATCCTCTCGGTCAATCAACCGGTGCAGGCGTTATATTCGGAACCAGCGGCGGTGTTATGGAGGCTGCTCTCCGTACCGTCAAGGAAGTTCTTGAAAACAAACCGCTTGACAATGTTGACTTTACCGCCTGCCGCGGCACAGATCTTCCGATCAAGGAAGCGACCGTGAATGTAGCGGGCACCGATGTTAACATTGCAATATGCAGCGGAACGGGAGCGGCGCACGCTCTCCTCGAAATGGTCAAGAAGGGCGAAAAGAATTATCACTTCATCGAAATTATGGGTTGCCCCGGCGGCTGCATCAACGGCGGCGGTCAGCCTATCGTTCCCGCATCGGTCCGTAATTTCACCGATGTAAAGGGACTCCGCTCCAAAGCTCTTTATGATGAGGATGCGGCGAAGAAGATCCGTAAGTCTCACGAGAACCCCATGATCAAGGAGCTCTACAGTGAGTACTTCGGCGAGCCCGGCAGCCATAAGGCACATCAGTGTCTGCATACATCTTATGCGGACAGATCAAAGTCAAAGATCAGATAGTCGGTAAACAAAAGAGTAAGAAGGGCTGCAAAAACTCTCGTTTTTGCAGCCCTTCGTGACATTACTTTTGCTATTTTCAGACGCAGGGAATAAGT
>CAKRVQ010000176.1 GCA_934408795.1 uncultured Eubacteriales bacterium | reverse complement strand
AAATAAAGCTCTCGGCATTTGCCGCGGTCACCGCATCGGTCGCGGTCGTGTCTTTGCTGCTTGTCGTCAATAAAAACTATAAAAACGAGGCTCCCGCGGCAGTAGCGGCGAACCGCATCAAAGGCGGTATTTTTGCCGCCGATACCGACAGTAAGGTGCAGCGCGTCGTACTGTCCGACGAAATGAAGGAAAAGACCGAATACATAACCGATGCGATAAATCTGCTTATGACCGAAGAAGGAGAGACCTATATCGACTTCACGGGTCAGACACTGCTCTATGCGCTCTCCGGTAAGGAAAAGCCGGTTTATGTAAACCAATCGCCCCAGCATTTGAGCGGTGAGTACACGCAGGAGACATTTATCAAAGAGGCAAAGGGAAAGAACTGCGTGTTTGCCCTTGTGAATCTCAACACCGATCTGCCCTATTATAAGCTTGACGGCATCCTTAACGGTTATCGCTATTATAAAGTATCCGAGTACATTTGGGGCAACTACACACCCGTTGCCGCCGCAGGAGACTACGCCTTCCTGTGCCGAAACGACAAGCTTGGAGAATTGAGCGGACGAATAGAAAAAGCAATCATATCGGGCAAGCTTCTGCGCCTTAATAAGTATGATTTTTCTCCCGAACTGCGTGACTATAAACTCGGTGAGCTCCCTTACCTTTGGGGAAATCACGATGTTAAGAAAGCATATCTCAATCCTATCGTCTCCTCATCTGCCGGTCGCTTGCTTAATGTCGACTCCACTTTCGACCGCAGCAAGGGGAACTATATTATGATTGACATACACGCCCTGTGGGACACCTCGGTGACAACTGCCGTTTATGTTCCGAACAGAGGCGAGGTCTGCCGTTTCACCTTTAATGTCAAAAAAGGCGACGCAACCTATCTACTAAGAGTCAGCGCAGATATGAGCTGGTACTATGAAGATAGCTTGGCAATACAAACGACGCCGACGGACAGTGCGGAAGACGATGCCGTGATCACCGTCAATTCGCAAAGCATTTTGAAGGGAGATTAAATGAATGCCTGACAGAATCATCATAGGAGCGGGAATATACGGATTGTATTCCGCGCTCTACTGCGGCGAGCGCGGTGAAAAGGTACTTGTTCTTGAATGTGATGACGGTCCGTTTATGAGGGCTACTTATATAAATCAGGCGCGCGTTCATATGGGGTATCATTATCCCCGCTCGATATCGACGGCGGTCAAATCCCGCGGATACTTTGATCGCTTTAATTCGGATTACGGTTTTTGTATTCACGATTCCTTTGACCAGGTGTATGCGACAAGCAGCGCTTTCAGCTGGACGAACGCCGATCAGTTCCGCAAATTCTGCCGCGATGCCGACATTCGTTGTGACGACATTTCACCTGATAAGTATTTCAAAAAGGATATGTGCGACGGCGCGTTTCTCACTACCGAGTACACCTATGACGCACAGATACTAAAAAAATACTTTGTTGACAAGCTCAAGTGGCTTAGCAATGTTGAAATCCGATACGGAGTAAAAATAAGCGGTATTGAGCAGCAGCGGGATGACTGGGTTGTCACACTGGAAAACGGCGAAAGATACACTGCCGGGTTTATTCTCAACACCACATATGCAAGCGTCAACCAAATACACGCGATGCTCGATTTTGAGCCGTTCAGGATCAAATATGAACTCTGCGAAATCATCCTCTGCAATGTTTCGGACAAACTCAAAGGTGTGGGACTGACGGTTATGGACGGTCCGTTTTTCTCAATAATGCCCTTCGGAAAGACAGGTCTGCACTCCCTTACATCGGTGACCTTCACGCCGCATGTCACAAGCTATGACACGGTACCAACCTTTGACTGCCAAAAGCGTTCGGGCGGGTTCTGCTCTCCCGAAAGACTCGGCAACTGCAACGACTGCCCCTCAAAACCGGAAAGTGCATGGCCGTATATGGAAAAGCTGGCGAGAAAATATGTGCGCGACGAATACAAGTTTGAATATGTGGGCTCCCTGTTTTCCATGAAGCCGATACTCAAGGCTTCGGAAATCGACGACTCCCGTCCCACGGTTATAAGAAGATATTCCGAAGCGCCCACATTTATAAGCGTTCTGTCGGGAAAAATCAATACAGTATACGATCTTAACGAGGTGCTTAAATGATTACCAATAAGGAAAAGAACTTCATTTCGGCGGTTGTATATACCCATAACAACGGCGATACTGTGGGGACTTTTTTAAGCGAGATCCACAGTGTTCTTTCGGAAAACTATGAAAAATTTGAGATCATATGCGTTAATGACGCATCGACCGACAACACCGTTGAAATGATAAAGAGGGTGTCGTCTTCGATATCCGACTGCGTGCTCAGTATTGTAAATATGAGCTACTATCAGGGCGTTGAAATCTCGATGAATGCAGGCGTTGATCTCGCAATAGGCGATTTTGTTTTTGAATTTGACACAACGCTGAGAGACTATGATCTTTCGCTCATAAAGAAAGTATATGACCGTTCGCTGGCGGGGTATGATATCGTATCAGCGGGCAACTCAAAAAGGAAATTCGGTTCTAAACTGTTTTACGGTATCTATAACCGCAACTCGGGAACCCACAATAAGCTGACGACCGAGAGCTTCCGCATTCTGTCAAGGCGCGCAATAAACCGTGTACATTCAATGAGCAAAACGCTGCCATACAGAAAAGCTTTGTATTCAAACTGCGGACTTAAAGTCGACACGATTATTTATGACCCCTGTGAAATATGCGGCATAAAGCGATCAAAGCAGCAGAAAAAGCTCAGAGAGAAGACCGCCATGGACACTCTGATACTCTTTACCGATATTGCCTATAAGGTGTCTATCTGGTTTACTCTTCTTATGATGACCGCCACCGTGGTGACCGGAATCTATGTTATCACGGTCTTTGCACTCGGTCAGCCGGTGCCGGGATTTACGCCGATAATGCTTGTTATGACAGGATCGTTCTTCGGAGTTTTCGCTATTCTTGCCATTATTATCAAATACCTCTCTCTTCTTATCGACCTTGTTTTCAAGAGGCAGAAATACATAATCGAATCGATTGAAAAGATAACGGTTTAACGGAAAAGCTTTCGCCCCTGTGTGGCAGGGCTCAGTCGGGCAAATAATCAAAGCGGCAGTGCGTTGATGGTTTTTATACGCAGCACTGCGGTATGTTATACCCGACCGTCAGGACAACGAACCAAACAAAGGCAGCACTGCGTCGCGCGCCCTCCTAAAGAAGGGCGCGAAAACGGGCGGCAAAGTGTGATAAAGGAGTATCACCTTATCTAAAAAGCCGATCTTTTTTGAGAAATGTGGGTATGCCGATGCCGGTTTGCCGTGCCTACGGCGCGGTCGGCTCTGCATTCGGTCGGTTTGTTATTGTTCGCCTAACGGACGGTAATTTAACCCGTTTTGAGCGTTAATTTCACGCGATACGCGCGAAGATCGGTTTATCAAAATCGACAGGAAAGCGACTTTCGTCTGCTTAAGATAAACACCGCCGCACCCCGCCCGCATAAGCGGGCGGGGTGCGGCGGTGTTTATCTTTTGTTTATCGCCTTGATATAGAAATACCGATAGCAGCGCCGCGCGCCCACCGAAAGGAGGGCGCAAAA
>CAKRVQ010000175.1 GCA_934408795.1 uncultured Eubacteriales bacterium | reverse complement strand
GGATATAACGCCGTATTCTTTGTCGGTCAAAAGCCTCAGCACAAGCTCGATCGCCTCTTTATGGCTCGGCATCGGATAGTCCGCTTCATATTTTCGGCCGTCCGAAGTCTTGTGTATGATTCTTCCGCCCGTGCCGATATTCTCGCAGAGTCCCTTTACCGATACGGCACCCGTTTCGGTATCTATCAGCTGATACTTAAGCGAGGAGCTTCCGGCATTTATGACAAGTATCTTCATTTTCTTCTCCGAATCAGTAAATTATATCAACGCCGCTTTCAGAAAAGCGGCTGAGCCAAACTCCGTCCGGCTCGCAGTCGGTAACCACGGTGTCGATCGATGAAAGATCACAGACCTTCACAAATGACGCTTTGTCGAATTTTGAGGAATCGACCGCAAGTATTCGCTTCTTTGACGAACCGAACATTGCATTTTTGATAGCCGAATCCCTTTCGTTTGAATCGGTGACACCTATTGATGCATCAATGCCCTTGCAGGAGCAGATCGCCATATCCACATGAAAGCCCGAAACCATTTTTTCGGCTTGATAACCGACAAGCGAAAGAGCCCCCTCTTTAAGCGTGCCGCCGGTTGAAATAATGTTCCATTCGGACTTGTTGCACAGTTCTATGAGTATCTCTATCGAATTCGTGATTATGGTTATGTCCTTGCGGTTCATAATATGCTTTATGACGCAGAGCGCAGTTGTACTTGAGTCAAGCATCAGATAGGCGCCGTCATCGATCATATCGGCGATAAGAGCCGCTATGTGCTGCTTCCCCTCAACATTTTTCTGCTTACGGACCTGAAAAGGGAGATCAAGATTTATATTGTCAGCCTTAACGGCACCGCCGTATGTTTTATGAACCAAGCCGTCATTGTCCAGCTTTTCAAGATCGCGGCGGATCGTTTCTTCGGTAACACCGAATTCCTTGCTCAGATCGCTTACAAGCACCTTTCCCTCAAGGACGAGCTTTGACAGTATAGCGTTTCTCCGTTCAATGGCTAACATCTGATCTACTCCTGATTTATAAAATACTCTGCCAGAGTTTTATATCGGGGTTGGGGATCACGGACGAATCAAGCAGCAGACCCTTATCGGCTGCCGTGGATTCAGCCTTTTCGATTGCCGCCTTGACTGCCGAGACAGATCCCGTGATCAAAAGGTATGATTTTCCGCACATACCTCTGCAAAGTCTCAGTTCAAGCAGATCGACAAGGCTGGTCTTTGCCGCCGTATCCGCCGCAACGACGGCACTCGCCGCCGAATATGTTTCAAGGACACCGAGAGCCTCGGGATTCTCGGGTGCGACCGCACCGTATATTGCCGGAAAAATGGCATCGTGCGGGTTGCCGAGCACGAATGTGTCGATCACCTTATCGCTTTTAAGCTTTGTCGCCGCCTCAACGGAAGCTTTGACCGCGCTCAGCTCGCCTGCGATAATAACTATGTATTTACCCGGACAGACGGTAGTGCTTTGAATAACCTCAACCTCTGCCGTTTTTATCATTGTATCGGCAGCGGCGATGCCCGAAGAAACGGTCATCAGCTCTACCATTCCGATAGCTTTATTCATCAGTCAAGCTCCTTTCGGCGGGTTACGATAACATACCTGTCGGTTACCTCGGTCACCGTTCCGCTTATTGACGAATGTATGGTGACAGACAACTTGCCTTCGGCGGCAGCGCCGATAACATCACCTTTATTGACGGCGTCGCCCTGCTTGACGGTTGCCGAGGCAGGTACGCCTATATGCTGAGAAAGCATGATTTTGACCTTGTCGTATTCGATCTCGCGATCCTCAAAGGGAGCGTCGACATTGTATTCCGCAAGGCCGAGTCTTTCAACCAGTCTTTCCACCGGTATCAGTCTGCCGCTTCTTTGTTCGCTCACGCCGTGCATGACCGCTTCGGGCGGGCGAACGCCGTTTTTACGAAGCTCTCCTCTTACCTTTCCTATAAGCATGGAGGGACTGAGTCCCTGAAAACAGGAGAACATGGTGCACAGGTTGCATCCGCAGCAGAAGTTGGAGTTGAGAAAAGCTTTGCCGTCTGCGGTATTACCCGAAGCAAAGGCTCTCATAAGCCTTGCCGGATCTATGGGACTGCCGAGAAGATGGCGCGGGCAAAGGTCTGTGCAGTAATGGCACTGGCAGCACGCAGCCATGGCTCTGTGGACAGAAACGGTCGGCGCCTCGCTCTTCTTGGTTACGACATGATGATCGGCAGGCAGCACTATCACCGCATTGGAGGTCTTTGTTACCACATCGTTTTCATTGACGAGCGGTCCTGTCATCGGTCCGCCGCCGACAAGTGCAAAGTCCTTCACGGTTGCTCCGCCTGCGGCCTTGATGACCTCCGCATATGTAACGCCGAGCGGCACCTTAAGTGTTACAGGTGCCTTGACCGCTCCGGTAACGGTTATATATTTTGAGCTGACGCCCTCACCCTTTATTGCGTGATAGGCGTTAAACATGGTTTCGACATTATAAACTATAACACCGACACTTATCGGCAATTTGCCGGCACCGACAACGCGACCCGTCGTCTCGTATATCGTAACGACCTCGTCTCCCGACGGGTACGCCTCGGGAAGAAGTCCGATCCGCGCCTTCGGATGCGAAGGCAGCGCCGACTTCACCGCTTCCACCGCCTTTTTGTAAGAAGGCTTGACCGCTACGATTATATTATCGGCACCTACGGCTTCCGCTACGGTGTCAAGTGCCGTAAGGATCTCCTCTGTATGCGACGCAAGCAGCTGCCTGTGAAGTCTGAGCAAAGGCTCACACTCGGCGCAGTTGAGGATTATGGTATCGGCATTTTCATTAAGTTTTGCGTAGGACGGGAATCCCGCGCCGCCTGCTCCGACGACGCCGCCGTCCCTCAACTTCTGTGAAAGTTCCGTTATATTCATCTTTATCAATCATCCAAACCGATAGAATTATCAATTATTCCGACTATTGCGGCATCGACCGGGGCTTCTGCCATTCCGCAGCCGATCCTGGCTGCGCTTCCTGTCGCAACAAGTACCGTCTCTCCGATACCTGCACCGACATTGTCGACCGCAATTATTTTTTCTTTGCCCATTTTGCATATAGGCTCAACAATCATAAACTTGCTGCCCAAAAGGCGCTCGTTCTTACGCGTGGCAACCACGCTTCCCACGACTTTACCGGCTATCATCTGTCGTTGTTCCTTTCGCATATCTCTTCACCTGCCGCAGGCGATGCCGAAATAAAGTATTCCGACGCTCATTATGCGGCTTTGAATGTCAATATTACCGTTATATTACCGATGCTTTATCGTTACCGTCGAACCGAAAACGGCGGAACGCCGCCTTCCGTTTCAATGTGGCTGTGGCTCCCGCGGCCGCGGGAGCCAAACAACATTTGCGACTTGTAACTGATCAATTACGCGCGAAGTTTTGAGCTCTTATTTAAGAGTAGGCAAAATCTTCTCGACATCTGCGTGAGGTCTGGGGATTACATGAACTGCAACCAGCTCGCCGAGCTTGGAAGCTGCGGAAGCGCCTGCTTCCGTTGCCGCCTTGACAGCGCCGACATCACCGCGAACCATAACGGATACGAGTCCCGAACCGATCTTCTCGGTTCCTACGAGTTCGACATTGGC
>CAKRVQ010000174.1 GCA_934408795.1 uncultured Eubacteriales bacterium | reverse complement strand
AGTCTCTATGCTTCAAATCCAGATATACGCGGGTGGATCGGCAGTTCGGGCGGTGCTTTGAGCGGCCCTGTTATGTCGGGGGACAACAACTATTTTTACTCGACGCACGATTTTTACGGAAAAACTTCACGATACGGATCGATATTCTGCGACGCGGTTTTGGGCATCGTCGACGGGAATTCTTCGGGGAACACCGTATTATACGGCTCATCCTTCGACGATTCCGCTCCTTTTTCTGGTCTGAAAGAATACCGTTCGGCGGAATATTTATCCGAGCACCCTCTGATATACCTTGACTCGCTTACCGAGAGCGGCAGTTATGTGATATTTGCCGTTATTGAAACAGACGCGGACAACTACCGCGGCTACGCTTCCGACACGGGTTCCGACATCACGGATTATATAAGCAGGCTGCGCGAAGCCTCTCTGTTTGATGTATCGATCGAAACCGAGAACGCAAGGCATCTGCTGACACTCGTAACGCAATCGGGCGACAACGGCAGGCTGATAGTCGTCGCCCGCCGTCTTTCGGATTCCGAGTCGATTCCGAGTGTCGATGTGACTGTAAGGAGAGGTTAAAATGCCGATAACATTGAAAGCCGAGATCATATACTTTTGCGAGCCGAGCGATCCGCGTCTTGAATTCGGGCTGAGCGGCGACTACCCCTCGCGCACCCTTTCGACATCCTGCTCGGACTACAGAGAGTATCTGTATGCACTCAAAAAAGCCGTCAGCCGCAATAATCTTATTCTTGTTGTGGGCGGGTTCGGAGAAAACGGAGAGATGGCGCGGGTCACGGGTCTCGCGGTAGGAAGAGAGCCCAAGAGAATCGATCTTCAAAAGCTCGGCTACGGCGAGGTATCGGGAGTGCCCGAAATGCTGCCCGAATCGGGGCTGCCTCTTATAGATAAGGAGGGCGGATTCGCAGGCGTGCTGCTTGAAAGCGGACCTCAGGCGATAGTTCTTCTCGATGAGAAAAATAAGAATCGTGGGTATATTATCCGCGATCTCATTGCGCCTTACATCTCGGAGCTATACAACACGGTTATAAACAAAAAGGAGAATTGACACCATGGCAGAAGCAATACAAAATGCCCTTGAGGGTTTGCCGAAAGAGCTTATCGTTTTCATTATTTCAATGTGCCCGATTCTGGAGCTGAGGGGCGGGCTTATAGCCGCCTCCGCCATGGGCATAAATGTCTGGGTGGCGCTCCCCATATGCGTAGCGGGAAATCTTCTCCCGATACCGTTTATTCTCCTTTTTATAAGAAAGATATTCACACTGATGAAGAAGACCAAGTTTTTCGGAAAGATAGCCGACAAGCTTGAAAAAAAGGCCGAAAAGAACAAGGCAAAGGTCAACAAATACGCTATGTGGGGCTTGTTTGCTTTTGTCGCAATTCCCCTTCCCGGAACCGGCGCCTGGACGGGTGCGCTCGTTGCCGACGCGCTTGATCTTCGTATCAAAAAATCATTTCCCATGATAGCGTTCGGTGTTTTGACCGCAGGTGTGATAATGGTCATTATCGCTTACCTCTTCCCCGCCGTGTTTGAAAAGTTGTTTATGTGACCGTGGCCACGCCTTTCAAAACCTATATCGTTTTTTCTGACCGCAGTACAGCTGCGGTCTTTTTTTGATTTAGCCTGTTGAGGACAGGGGGGGTACGAAACAGGCTAAAGATATAAATAACAAAACGCAGCCGCGCAAGGTGCGGCTGCGTTTTGTTGTGTTGCGGGAGCGCGCCCCGTCGCCGCGCTCGGTGCGGCGGTGGGGCGCGCAAAATGTGTCGGTAAAAGTATGGAGTGACGGGAGTCTATGCAGGACAGTCCGATCGTAGTTCGATCGGTTTATTCAATATGAAACGGGGGGCGCCGGTGAAGATTTTCTTCGTCGGCGCCCCCGTTTGATTATCTATTTACAAATTACCGCCCTACACCCTGAAAATGAGATCGGTATATGTAGGATAGGGCCAGATGTCGCTTCCCACGATTCGCTCGAGGGCATCGACATCATGTCTCATAAGTCTCATATCGCACAAAAGAACATCATGGCAATACCTTGCGTGATCTATCGATGAAGAGAAATCCTTGTCAGTGAATGTGTCCTCTTTCAGTTTATCAAGATTATCGTAGAGTGCATCGCAGTGGCGCGCAACATGCCTTATCAGCTCCTTGTCGGTATGGCAAAGATCGGAGAGCCCCGCAGTTGTCTTATCGGCAATCGAAGCGGCAAGTCTGCCCGAGAAGTCGCAGGCGGCGGGGATTATCAATTCGGACACCATATCGTGGAATGTAGCCGCCTCTATCCTTACTATATTGATGTAGGAATTCACAAGGATCTCATACCTCGACTGTATTTCTTCTCTGCAGAGCACCTGCTGACGCTCAAAGAGTGAAATATTGTCCTCGCTGATGTAATACGGCAGAGCATCAACGGTCGAGGCGAGGTTAAGGAGTCCGCGTCTTTCGGCTTCGGCTATCCACTCTTCCGAATAGCCGTCACCGTTGAACACTATCCGCTTATGCTTTGAAAATGTCCGCTTTATAAGATTGTTTATTCCGACATTGATATCCTCAGCTTTTTCAAGCTCATCGGCGTACTGCTCAAGTGCATCGGCGACTATGGTGTTGAGTATAAAGTTGGTGCAGCCTATCGATGCGGAGGAGCCGAGCATACGGAATTCAAATTTATTGCCGGTAAATGCAAAGGGCGAAGTCCTGTTGCGGTCGGTAGAGTCCATTTTAAGGCGCGGCAGAACATCCGCACCGGTATGCAAATAGACCGTATCCTTTTTGATGTATGTACGCTCGTCTTCTATTGCGGTCAGGATATCGGAAAGCTCATCGCCGAGGTAAATTGAAATGATGGCGGGAGGTGCTTCATATCCGCCGAGGCGGTTATCATTCGTAGCACCCGACGCAGCTATGCGCAGCAGATCCTGATGCTCATCGACCGCCTTTATCACCGCTGCAAGGAATATAAGGAACTGTACATTTTCGGAGGGCGTTTTTCCTGCCTTGAACAGGTTGATCCCGTCATCGGTGGAAAGTGCCCAGTTATTATGTTTGCCGCTGCCGTTTATACCCTCAAACGGTTTCTCATGCAATAAGCATTCTAGTCCGTGCCTGTGTGCCGTTTTTTTCATAAGCTCCATAACGAGCTGATTTTCATCGGTTGCGATATTAGCCGTGGCATAGACGGGTGCAAGCTCATGCTGCGCGGGCGCCGCCTCGTTATGTTCGGTTTTGGCGGGCACGCCGAGTCTCCACAACTCTCTGTCAAGATCAGCCATAAACTGATGAACGCGTGTTTTTATAGCACCGAAATAGTGGTCCGACATCTGCTGTGCCTTCGGCGGACGGTTTCCGAAAAGTGTCCTGCCGCATATCATCAGATCCTCGCGCTGCTCAAAAAGAGCTCTGTCAACAAGAAAATACTCCTGCTCCGCGCCCACTGTCGAAATAACCCTCTTAGATGTTGTGTTACCGAGCAGACGAAGTATTCTCATAGCCTGTTTATCGATAGCCTTCATCGAGCGAAGAAGCGGCGTTTTTTTATCAAGTGCATATCCGCCGTAGGTACAAAACGCCGTCGGAATGCAGAGCACATCTTCCTTTATAAAGGCGTGGGAAGTCGGATCCCAGGCAGTGTATCCC
>CAKRVQ010000173.1 GCA_934408795.1 uncultured Eubacteriales bacterium | reverse complement strand
GCCGGGGTCGCTGACGGCGGTGACGTCGCGCAGCCACACCGGGCTGGTGAGCACGGCGACCACCCGCGGGCCCGCGGGGACGACCTCTCCCTTGTCAATGTGTGCGACGAAGTACGTGGCGGCGGCGGCGATGAGGACACAGGCCGCGGTCGCGGCTGTCATGCGAATCAGCCGAGCGTGACTGTAACGGTACCAATCGCAGTATTGTTCGCGGTGTCGCTGTCAAGCGCGCCGAAAGGGGTAAACTCGGAGTGATCCGAAGGAGCGGCGTTAACTCCCGTTCCCACTGCCGTTGCAAGATTGAGCGATGTCTTGTCAAAACGGCCTTCAATACCTTCAAAGCCGGCAGCAGCGGCGTATGTGAGGCTTGCAGTCAGATCGGTGTTCGAGTGGTTTGTAACCGTGATCCAATTGCCTTCGGCGTTGTCTGCCGTCCACTTGGCTGCGGTCGCACCGTCGTAAGTGTGGGTTTCGGGATTCCATGTTCCGCTTGAAGCATCATTATAGGTAAACTTCATGTCTCCCCATTTGATTTCAACACTGTAAACGACGCGATGAGAGCCCTCCTGATAGCTTGCCGTTACAGCATGGCTATCGCTGTCCCCTATCGCAGTGATCGGCGATTCCGCAAAAACGGAAACAGAGCCGAGGCAAAGAACGACGGCGGCGATGAGTACAAGTGCTAAGATTTTCTTCATAATAATCTGTCCCTTCCTTAAGTTCGGTTAATTATATTTCAACTCCGTATTGCAGTCGAGTCGTTGGCAAAGATCTGCAGCGGAGCGAATACCTATGTCGGTCGGCTATTCGGTCACCGTGACGGTCACGGGTATTTCGGCATTGACTGTCGCCCTCTCGCCGCTTTGCGGATCATAAAACGACACAACAAATTTACCTTCATAGCCGCCTTCGGAAAGCAGTTTTTCCGAATTCTTTGCGAGATTGAGCATTTTGACCTGATTGCCCGGTGACAACCTGCCCGACTGCGCGATCACCGTGTCCTTTATCACAAGCGTAAGTACCATATCCTGCGTGGATTTCGAAGGATTGGCGAACATCAGCTCCACTCTTTTATCCGAGAGGTCGATATCGACCGCTTTGGAATAGGTCAGCGACACCGCACCGCCTCCGCTCGGAGCATCCAGCTTTGAGGAATCGTCACCCTGTATCGGTTCGGCTCGACTTTCGATCTGTGACGGAACATGATCGGGAGAAATCACAGGTTTCGTGCCTCTGAAAAAGATCGCCCAAACGATCACAAAGACAAAGCCGAGCAAAAGCAGCAATAGCAGGAGTAAAAGCAGCAACCGCCGCTTTTTATCCTTTTCCTCCTCTTCTTTTGCGGGAGCAGCGTTGTTTCTCCCCGCTTTTTCGGCGGGAATGTTGTTGTTTTTTCCCTCTTCCCGTTTGGCGGAATTATCGGTTTTCTTATCTTTGTTTTCCACTATTCGGCACCTCCCAAGCGAACGGTAACCGTTCCGACGGTTTCGGATTCCATATATTTCTCAGGTCTGCCCGTCAAGAGCAGTCGGATGCGCTTTGTTTCCCCTGCAGGCAGAGCCGCGGGAGCGTCTATAACTGCGCCCCGCTCATCCTCAAAGGTCCCTTCCGCGTCGGATCCCGCAACCTTGTCATATACGAAAATCACGCTGACCTCAACATCACCGCCGTTGTCGACTATGATCAGGTTGCCGTTCGGATCGTCCGCTGTCCACTCACCCGCTCCGTAACTGTGGGTCTCGGGGTCCCAGTCGCCGTCCTTGTAGGTAAACGCCATATCACCCCAGGTGATGGTGACGGTTATGACCTGTCTTTCCTCATATCCGCAGACCTCGCAGATGCGCTTTCCGCCGCTCCATTCGCCGAAAATGTGATCGGCGGGAGTGTCGGTACTCTCACAGATGGCGCACTTCTTCCAATGCTCGGTCTCGTTGGTCAGCCATGCGCCGTTTTCGTAATCGTGAGCGGCCGGAATTTTCCTCAGGACCCGGTCTCCGCAGATATCACACTGCTGCCGCATTTCTCCGTCTTCCGTGCAGGTGGGAGCGGTGACGATCTCACCGGTATCTATATAATTATGCTTACACTTTACCCTCACAAACGGGATATTTACATCTGTCGGCTCGTAGTTCACAAGATCGTTCGGTATGAAATGAACATAGAGACTCTGATAATCATCGTCTCCGTTCGATGCATCACTGCCGGTGAATATCCTATCCGATTCCGTCCAGCTGAATGTACCGGTGACGAGTGCACCGCTGTCCTTGTTTTTCATACAACCGCCCGTGATGTTGTAGTCTCCCAAACGCGCGGTCCTGTTGTCCTTATCCAGCCATATGTCGATCGTGTCGGGACTTTCGTAGTATACCGGGGTAGCGGGAACGACAGTCACTTTTACAACCGGACCTACTGCCGTTCCGCTTTTTCCATCTTCCTCTATTCTGGTAACTGTCGCATAGTAATAGTACTCACCCACAGGCAGGTCGGCGGGTGTTCTGAACTTAGCCTGATTAAGACTCGCACTTGCCGCTTTTACGGCATTCGTCCTGTCACGATCGTCACATCGATACCACTCAAACAACCATTCATAATCCGAATCGACCTGACACCCGTAGAAACCCGCAGGGGATCTTTGTCCGTATTTTATTACCTCGTCCTTTCCCCAATTCGGGTTCGGTGCGTAGACCCATCGGGCATAGAGAGTGTGATCGCCTTCGGCGGTGACCTCCGTCGTGCTGAATATCTCGGTACCGCGTCCGTTTTTTTCCGTGTACCAGCCTCCGAAGCCGGCGCCTTCCATGGTGGGCACCGGCAGCTCGCCGTAGGTGCCGCCGATCGTTACGGTGACGCTTGTCGGATTCACCGTTCCGCCGCGCGGGTTAAGGGTGACCTTGCAGACACTCCGTTTCCATGTTGCGGTAAGCTTTATATCCGAAGTGTAGGCGGTTGCTCCCAGCTTCAGATCCTTGTTTATCGCCGTTCCGTTGTTTATCTTCCAGCCTTCAAATGTATAACCGTCTTTTGTCGGATTTCCAACCGTCGTTTTCGTTCCGTATGTATGGATCGTGGGCTTTACCGATAGGGTCGCCCCCTCCAGCCCCGAATAGGTGATCGAGTACTTATTCGGCACCGCCAGACACGAAATATGGATCGCACCTTTTACATAGTCCATCGGTATGGTGATCCTGCCGTTGCTTTTATTATATGTGTACTTTGAAGCCGCAAGAGTCGTTCCTCCCACGGTAATGGTCACAGAAGTAGGCAGAGAGTATCCCGTATCCGGGGCGACGGCGGCATTGACATCGGTAAACCCCGAAGTGGTCTTCCAAAATGTTACGCTGCAGTTCCTGCCATATGCCGTGATGGTGTACACATCGTCATAGGTGTTGTATGTTATGTCCTGCAACTTCAACCGAAAAGCGGGAGTCGGCGTGTAGAGACCGACATTTCTGTGCCCCGCAAAAAACACATAGTTTTGTTGGAAAGTTTTCGCTGAAGCCGTGTTGTTGTTCAGCTTTACGGGTATCTCCACTCTTCCCGAATGGGTCCCGCTGCCCCCTTCGGAATAAACACGCAGTTTCGTGTTCCCCGTCATGGTTCCGCTCGTGTCCGTATTGAAATCATCGGGCGCCTCGCCTTCGATCAGCTCCGCAAAAAATCCC
>CAKRVQ010000172.1 GCA_934408795.1 uncultured Eubacteriales bacterium | reverse complement strand
GCTGGACAATGTCGCCCGAACCGTGATTGCAAACAACCGTGCCGACTGCCACATTTCGCTTCATTGGGACGGCGACGGACTGAGTTATGACAAAGGATGTTTTTATGTATCGGTGCCCGACGGGATAAAGGGAATGGCTCCCGTATCCTCGGTTTGGAGGGAACACGAGCGTCTCGGCGAAGCCCTGATAAAAGGTCTGAGGTCGGGCGGCGCGCGGATATTCGGATCGGGCTGCATGGATATCGATCTTACGCAGACCGCTTACAGTACGATCCCTTCGGCGGATATTGAGCTCGGCAACGCGTGCTCCTCTCATGATGACAACACCCTGTTGAAGCTCTGCCGAGGTCTCGTTAAGGGGATCGGTGATTATTTCGGTGGCTGACGGCGGCTTTTTCCTTGATTCGGGGAAACCGCATCGTGAGAACCGCCTTTTTGAACAGATCCCGCAGTCGCCTTTTCACTTTTCTTTGAGTTCCTGAGACAAGCCGAAGGTAAGACAGCAAGCGTAAACCTGAGCAGGCGTGAACACATAAAAATATATAAAACATATGACTGGAGGGTCGATATGTCAATAACAGAAAAACTGAACAGTGCACCGATGTACCTGATATGCGGCGTGATAATTGCTTTTGTTGCGGCGTTATGTGTGGTATTTATGGTGCGCGCATACCGCGCGGGTAAAGCGCTCGGTATGGACACGACAAAAATGAAACGGGTGATCGTTTCAAGCGCAACATTCTCACTGCTTCCGAGCATCGGCATCCTTCTCGGAGTGATCGCCCTTGCGGGAAGTCTCGGAATTCCCTGGCCGTGGCTGAGACTTTCGGTTATAGGAGCGCTTCACTACGAAACGCAGGTCGCGCAGGCTGCAGCGGAGCAGGTCGGCATGAGCTCGCTTTCAAAATCCGAGATGACTCCCTCGGGATTCGCGACGATAGCTCTGCTTATGAGCGTTTGCATTATCTGGGGAATGGTCCTGTCGGTGCTCTTTAACAAAAAGTACACCAAAAAGCTGGGCTTAAGCAAAAACAAAAATGCCGCCGGCGGCTTCGGAGACACCGCGATGACGGCTATGTTTATAGGGCTTGTCAGCGCTTACATCGGCAGTTACATAGGTTCGTTCACCTCTAATGAAGGCTTATTCACCTTTAACGGAAATTATATGCCGCTTATCGTTGTTGCGGTATCGGCGGCGGTAATGGCGATATTCGAATACCTGTCGTCAAAGAAAAAACTTGCCTGGGTCGACAACTTCTCCATAGCCGCGAGTATGCTCGTGGGTATGGCGGCAGCAGTCGGCACAGCACTTATATAAGGGGAGGTGTCGACAATGAATGAAAACGAAAACAGAAATGCGGTATGGGAAAGGTATAACCGAACCACGCATACCATAGGAAAAATATCAAGCATCATCACTCTTGTCCTTTTGATCGGCGCACCGTTTTTGATAGGCGGATACTTAGGAGCGTTCCCCGATCTTTCGGCAGCCGCGAAAGGATTTTTGTCGGTCGGTCTCGTATGGATGGTCAGCAGTATAGCCGAATTTCTCATTTACACCCCCATGCTCGGAGCAGGCGGCGGTTATCTTGCGTTCATCACCGGCAACCTTATCAATATGAAGATCCCCTGCGCCGTAAATGCGAGGGATATGGTGGGAGCAAAAACCGGCACAAAGGAGAACGAGATCATCTCCACCCTGTCTATCGCCACATCGTCGCTGGTCACCATTCTGGTGCTTGCAGTCGGTGTTGCGCTTCTGACTCCCCTGCGTCCGCTCCTCGAAAGTCCCGTTTTACAGCCGGCGTTCGACAATGTCGTTCCCGCCCTTTTCGGAGCAATGGCGTATAAATACTATCGCAAGAACATAAAGGCATCGGTCGCTCCCTTGGTCGTTATGAGCCTTCTGTTCGTTTTTGTTCCTTCTCTTGTCGGATCGACAAGCTTCATGATAATCCCCTCGGGAGCCATAGCGATAGGTGTCGCCTATTATTTCCACAAGAAGGGTCTTAAAAACAAAGAGTCTTCGCCTTGCCCGACAAAGGAGACCCCGTCGGCAGACGAGACGGCGGAAAAAACCGCAGCCGGCACAGAAGAAAGCGAAAAAGAAAACTCGGCGGCGGGCGCGTCGGAAGGGTCGGTCGACTCGGAAGGGGCGGAAGAAAAATGAAGCTTTTATGGATAATACCCCTTTGCATCGCGGGTGCGCTGCTTGCCCTGCTGGTAATACTTCTTCTTATCGCCGTTGTACGCACCCTTATAAGAGGTAAAAGGATCTCGGACTACAGACCCGTCGAAAACGAAGAAGAGTCCCTGGCGGCGGCAGAAAAGCTTTCCCGAATGATAAAGTATGACACCACCTCGCACGCCGGCGTATCCGAGACGGAAAAGTTCCGCGGTTTTCACAAGGTTTTGGAGGAGCTCTTTCCTTTGGTCCACAAAAATCTTGAAAAGACCGACATAGACGGAAATCTTCTTTACTTCTGGAAAGGCAGGAGTGATAAAAAGCCGATCCTGATCATGAGTCACCAGGATGTTGTGCCCGCCGAGGGGACTTGGGAGCACGCTCCTTTTTCGGGCGACATTGCGGACGGCAAGGTCTTCGGCAGAGGCGCCGCCGACACAAAATGTTCGGTCATGGCATTCTTTGAGGCGGTCGAAGAGCTGCTTGCCGAAGGATATACGCCGACGGTCGATGTTTATCTCGCCTCATCGTGTACCGAAGAATGGGCGGGAGACGGTGCCCCGAAGATAGTGAACGAATTAAAGCGCCGCGGAGTTGATCTGTTCTTGCTCTGCGATGAAGGCGGAGGGATCATCGAAGATCCGATTGCCGGAATAAACGGTAATTTTGCAATGGTCGGGATCTTCGAAAAAGGCAAGGGCGATGTCCTATTTACCGCCGAAAGCAACGGCGGTCATGCAAGTGCGCCTTCAAAAAATTCCCCCATTGCAAGACTTGCAGCATTCGTCAACGAAGTAGAGACCGATCCGCCGTTCAAAAAGAAGCTGATGCCTGAAGTCGCTGCCATGTTTGATACGCTTGCCCCCTATGCATCGTTCGGACTCAGGCTGGTTTTCGGAAATCTCTGGCTGTTCAGACCTCTGTTAGTCGCGGTCATGCCCGCTTTAAGTGCGCAGGCGGGCGCCATGCTCAAAACCACTATCGCGTTCACGGTACAGACCGGTTCCGACGCATACAATGTTATTCCTCAGAAAGCAACTCTCGGTGCAAACATGCGATTCATTCCGCATCAGGGCGAAAAGGAAAGTCTCCGAATAATAAGGAATGTCGCCGAAAAGCACGGTCTTACGACCGAGGTGCTGCATGCGAACGACTGCACCGAGCCGGTGGATATAAACGGCGAGGGTTACCTTCTTTTCAAAGATGTCATAAACGAGACATTTCCCGGTCTGCCCGTTTCTCCCTATGTTATGACGGGGGCTACGGACGCCCAGTTCTATCGGGATGTCTGCAAAAACTGCCTTCGATTTGCACCCGTGATATACGGTCCCGAGCATATGAAGGGAATGCACGGTCTTAACGAAAACATCGAGTACAACTGTCTGCCCGGAGCAGTGAGGTTTTACAAAAACCTTATAAAAGCGCAGGAAAGGCGGATCTGAAACAGACCGATTTCCGAAAAACCGCGCTTATAACGGGTCGGGGGG
>CAKRVQ010000171.1 GCA_934408795.1 uncultured Eubacteriales bacterium | reverse complement strand
CCTTGTTCATCTACAACAACAATGTTTTTTTCTATGGGTATCATCCCCTTATTGTAAATGTGTGATACTGTTTTTTGTTATGGGTGCCACCCTATCACAAATAAAATATACCATACTTTATTTCCCATTTCAATATAAACATTATAAGGCAAGATAGGAATAACCGTCATACTTTCGGCAATCTTACTGCTTAAAAACAGAGTTTTTAACAGCATCTTCGTTAGTATGATTTTGGGTGTGTCGGTATGACTTTTGTCATACAATCAAAAATAGAGTTATCTCGTATTTTCGGGATAACTCTATTTGTATATATAACTTGAAAATGATAATAATGGGTTCCGTTTTGCCTCGGGAACTATAAGCTTTGTCAGCTCAACGCAGGGCGCCCCTCTGTTCCCGTCAGGTTGACATACCGATGTGTTTTTGTTAAAATGTTGATAAACATAAGGGATCAGTCGTCGGACTTAAAGGAAAAGAGACTTCGCACTTTGCGGAGGGCGATATCGTCGTATCGGGCACCATGTGTGCCAAGGTGTTGCCGACGGCGATGCGAGGCAAAAAAGAAAGGTAAATCGTATATGATTCAATTCAGAAAAGGGTATTACGCCGATGTGCGAATCGAGGATCGATGCAGGACCATAATCAATTACCGTGACGGTCAGCTTGTAGAGTATAAGACACGAAACGAAAACCGTGCGTTCATAAGGGTCTATGACGGTAAGATGTGGTACTACGCATCGGTGACCGACACCGCCCGTATCAATGAGACTCTGAGCGAGCTTTATGCCGCCGCAACGCAGAATGACGCGATCCTTGCCGATCCCGTCATGAAGCACTTTGAGGTCAACAAGGCAAGGGTCATAAGGTTTTCGGAAAATTCCGTCAAGGACATTCCCTCGGAAGAAAAAAGAGCACTTTTGGAATCGTATTTGCATATACTGTCATCCGATCCCTGTATGACAATGCCCGTGGGCATATACCTGGATCGGAACAGCAGATTTCATTTTGAATCGTCTCTCGGCGCCGATATTGAATACGACTATCAGACCTGCGGACTTTCGCTTCGCTGCAGTATGGTGGAGGGTGACCGCAAGTTTTCCGCCGGATGGCAGCGCGGCACGGATAATTTTTCCGATCTTTGCGGTCTTGAGTCGGAGATCGCCGACTCAATGAAGGAGCAGACGGCGTTTATGAGGACTTCGGTACCCGTCGAAGCGGGAAAGTATCCCGTTGTTCTGTCGCCGGAGGCTGCGGGAGTCTTTGCCCACGAATCCTTCGGACATAAATCGGAATCCGATTTTATGCTTTCCGACGAAACCATGCGCGACGAATGGCAGATCGGGAAAAAGGTCGGATCGGAGATCCTGTCAATTGCCGAATGCGGAGAGTTGTCAGGCACCGGATATGTGCCGTTTGATGATGAAGGGACCGCCGCGCGGAAGAACTATCTCATAAAGAACGGCGTTCTTGCCGGCAGACTTCACAGTGCCCTGACCGCAACCGTGCTCGGTGAGGAGTTGACCGGAAACGCCCGCGCGATCGACTGTACATTTGAGCCTATCGTGCGAATGACAAACACATACATAGAACCGGGCGACCTCACTTTTGATGAGCTCATAGCGCCTATCAAAAAGGGCTACTTTATAAAAACCATCAGTCACGGCAGCGGAATGAGCACATTTACCATAGCCCCGCGCGTCGCTTATGAAATAATAGACGGAAAGATCGCAAGACCCGTTCAGATAAGCGTTATCACCGGTAATGTTTTTGAGACCCTCGGACTTATCGACGGTCTTACGAACAAGACCGAGATGCTCTCATTTGCCACGGGAGGCTGCGGAAAAATGGAGCAGTCGGGACTTCCCGTCGGCTTCGGCGGCCCGTATGTAAGGGTATCTTCCATGAATGTGCAGTGAGGTGAAAACAATGAAAAAGGAATTTATAACCGCTGAGTTTTCCTCGGCTGCTTTGAACATAACAGCCGGAAAAATAGACAGTTTCAGAAAGACCGAGGAAAGCTTCGGCACGGTGCGTGTTTATAAGGACGGGAAGATCGGCGTTGCCGGAGCAATAGGCAGGGCGGATGAAGCAGCGTTGACCGAAAAGGCGGAAAAGGCACTTTCCATAGGAATACCTTACGAATCCGAGCTTGACGGCCCCGTTACCGAGGAGCATCACGGGGTGTCGGAGCTGCCTGAAGAAAAGGATATGATACCCGTCTTCGGGAAACTTCTTTCCGACATCGGCGAGGCGTGCCCGAATTTCTGTATAAGCAATAAGATAATTATATCTTCAAATCGGGCGGAGTACCGCAACTCAAACGGCAGGCATCTTATCAGCTCCGATCGCTCGCTGGAGGTAGGGCTCCTGTTTCAGAGCAGAGGCTCCGGGAACCTTATGGATGCTTATTATGAGTACGGCGGGCACACCTATGATCCCGAAAAAATAGTGTCGCAGTGCAGTATGCTTTACAAGGCTTTTTGTAATCCCGTGTCGCTCCCGAAAGAGAAAATCCCGGTCGTGATCTCGGCAGGAGCGTTTTTTTCAAGCCTTTTGAGGAACTTTTCGGGAGAGTCATACGCTTCTGGCTCCTCGCTCGTCAGCGGAAAGCTGGGAGAAAGGTTGTTTTCCGAAAAGCTGACTCTTAAGGATGACAGGAACGGCGAAACCAATCCGGGCGCCTGCTTCTTTGATGACGAAGGCCAGATAGCAGATAATTTCCGCGCTCCGCTTATAGAAAGCGGAAGACTTGTCGGTGTTACGGTATCCAAAAACACGGCGGTGAGGTTTAATGTCCCTGTGTCGCGGACTTCCGTTTCCTCATATGACGGCGTTCCCGCAGCGGGACTTTCGGGACTGTATGTCGCCCCTACCGCAAAGGAACTGTGCGACATAGTGCCGGGAAGAGCAATATATGTTTCTATGGCATCGGGCGGCGATACAACGCCTGACGGTCATTTTGCAACGCCCGTTCAGTTGGCTTATCTGCTTGAAGGCGGAAGACCTGTCGGCAAACTACCCGAACTCAACATCAGCGGCGACTTTTTCTCAATGCTCGGGAGGGACTTTTTAGGCTCTGTCAGGGGAAGTATCGACGGGCTCACCGACCTTTGTATTATCAATATGGAGGTAACGGAATAAACGAGGATCGGTCGATGACGGTGAGAAGAAACGGCATTGCGACAGGATCGGTGCGGGCACAGGCAGGCGTTTGTGACGCACAGTGCCGACGGAGGGACACCACAGCGGATAGACGCAGCCTGTCATAACATCAGACTGACAATAATAGGACAGGCAATTTTTTGAACTCCCTTTCCCTCGTTTTCGGGAAAGGGAGCTTTTTCTTTCCTCTTTTTCGTTCGCGAGCGAAAGATAGACATCAGCAGCGCCGCGGCGACCCGAAGGGTCGCCGAAGCGGGAAGCGGCGGTCGGCGCAACGGCAGAATACCCGTCGGTCGATCGTATCCGTTTAACAGGAACATGCCGAAAAGGCGGCCGCTTCCCGCCTTTCGCGCCCTTCGGGCGCGGCGGCGCTGCGTAGGCCCCGTTGGCTTTATAAGCGCATTGCCCTCCCGATGCAAAAGAAAAAGCGCGCAAAAGAACAAAAATCAATGAGGCGATAAGAAAGCCGTTCGTCGGACTTGTATTTTCGGGTTGTTGTGGTATAATTATGATATGGTTAAAGTTAAT
>CAKRVQ010000170.1 GCA_934408795.1 uncultured Eubacteriales bacterium | reverse complement strand
CTATAACCGATGAACTCAAGAAGGACGGAAAGGTTCAGCTTATCGGCTTCGGAACCTTTGAAGTTAAGAAGCGTGCCGAAAGAACCGGCAGAAATCCCGCCACCGGCGAGAACATCACCATCCCCGCAGCAAAGCTTCCTGTTTTCAAAGCAGGTAAGGGTCTTAAGGACGAAATAAAATAAGCTTTTTGCCGGCAGCCGTCCTTCACGGGACGGTTGCTTTTTTTATATCCCGCCTCGCACGGGATCAAAAACAAAGAACAAGAATATAGAACAAGAATAAAGACGGAAACAAAAATAAAAACACACGCGGAATAAACATAGACAAATCGGAAACATAAGAGCAGGCGGGCAGAGAACGGAAGAAAAGCCGATGCTCTTTAATACAGTCTGATGATCCGAAGGATGATATTAAAATTATGCGTCTCGATAAATATTTAAAAGTATCACGAATAATAAAAAGAAGAACCGTGGCAAACGAAGCCTGTGACGGAGGCAGAGTCTCGGTCAACGGTAAAACGGCACGCGCGTCGTATGATGTCAAGATCGGCGATGTAATTGAGGTCGGATTCGGTACGCGCGCGATCAAGGTAAAGGTCGAAAGCCTGAATGAAACGCCGACAAAGGAAAACGCCGTCGGTATGTTTACGGTGATCGAATAACCTTTTACTGTCGGGTTTTTAATCATCTCTTAGCACTTTTACACCTCCGGTTACTTTTTAACAGGTCTTTTAAGCCTGCTTTATGCGCCGCTCTGTTTTCCTTTGCTTCGCTTTTTAATTCATTGATTTTTGTGCGCATTCCCTTTTGTTTAATGCCTTTTTGGGATCTGTTATCACATTTTTCTCGCTTGTTTACCTGCACGGCGCAATGCACGGCGAACCCGCAATGCGGGCTTGTAGTGCAACCGACTCATAATGCAGCCGGTTCGTGATGCGGTGAACTTGTAACGCGGCGGACGGATGACAAATAATCAAATTATGCTCGGGAGACGGTCGCATGTCGGTTTTTTTTGACGGCGCTCGCCCGGGCTTTTTTTTGCGGCGCCGCGCGACCCCGCAGGGGTCGCGAAGACGGGCAAAGCGGCATTTATGCGCCACCGCACCTGCCGCAATGCCGCTGACTTCCCGTGTCCGTCAAACTTTTTGTATCACCTGCCGCATCGCCCGCCCGGTAAACCCCACCATGCGCCCACCGCCGCGCACTTATGCGCGCGCCGACGGGCGCCCCATCACATCCTCCCGCTCACACCCGCCCGCTTGCCGCCTTGCTCCTCGTTGCCTGCCCTGTCACCCCTCCGCAGGTTTGCTCGGCAACCCCCACCATGCACCCACCGCCGCGCACTTATGCGCGCGCCGACGGGCGCCCGCTCACACTTTCCTGCTCACATCCGCTCACACTCACCCTCCCGCATCCGCTCATCCCACCTTCCCTTGCCGACATTCCGCGTCGGTGCACCCCCCCGCGCCTGCAGCTTTGACCCGTCATAAATGCGATATTTGCCTCATAACCATTTATATAAGGGAGGTAAATGCCATGGTTGACGATAAAAATACTAAGATGCAGCAGAACATAATCCTTGAGAACAGAGAAAAGCTCTTTGTTTCCGGAGTGCGCGATGTTAAAAGCTTTGATGAAGAGAGCATTGTGATCAGCACGGTGCTCGGCGAACTGCAGGTCAAGGGCAGCTCTTTAAGGGTCGGTATGTATAATGCCGAGAGCGGAGATATGACGGTCGAAGGAAGACTGCACGCCTTCGGCTATCGGACAGATGCAAAGAACGGCGGCCTGCTCGGCAGGCTATTTAAGTGATGGGTGGCTTGTCAAACGGTAATCAGGCGCTGACATTTCTGATGTCATTACCGCTCGGCGCGGCATTATGCCTGTTGTATGATGTTTTGCGCATAATGAGGATCTTTTCGGGCAGGGGACGCACCTGTCCGCGCCCGCAGGACGAATGCTCTAAAAACGGCAGTGTTAAGCGCGGAAGAAAGGAAGGCGACACGGCAGCGACCGTTATCACCGCGGTTGAGGATGTCCTCTATTCTGTCCTCACACTCTTTATTGTGTGCTCTTACTTCCTGCTTTACTGTAACGGAGAGGTGAGGGGATATGTCCTTGTCGGTTCCGCCGTGGGCTTCTTATTATTCAGACTGACCTTGTCAAGACTTTTTGTCCGCGCAGGCACGGCTCTGCTGAAGTTTTCGTCGGTCGTTCTGGGATTTTTACTGAAGCCCGTCCGATTTGTTATGGATGCTCTTGATAAAGCGGTCGGACTCGCCGAGCGTAATATCAAAAAAATATTTAAAAGACCGAAAAAACATCTTGAAAGAAATAAGCAAGTTAGTGTATAATTATCTAAAATGCTTTCGGCGTTTTGAACACGGTCGGCAGGTGACGGAATATGAAAAAGCGAAATAAAAATAAAAGCGTGCTTTTGCGCGTGGGTGCTTTTCTCGTGATCGGCCTTCTCGCTGTCAATCTCGGTGTCCTTCAGGTCCAGCTTGCAAATAAGCTGAGTACAAGTAAGGCAAACGAAGCCGAGATTGCGGAAAAGTCTCAAAAGGTTGAGGAACTGTCGAATATGCTCAAAAAGAGCGGCGATCCCGAGTTTATAGAGAACGCTGCAAGAGAGCGGCTCGGCTATGTGTGTCCGAACGAAAAGGTGTTTTATGATGTCGGCTGACATCAATCAAGGTGTTGATTTGGAGGATTTTGGGTTTCTATGGGGTTTGCAATAGGTGATATTGTTGAAGGAAAGGTTACCGGCATAACGGGCTTCGGAGTTTTTGTCGATATCGGCGAAGGTAAGAGCGGAATGGTTCATATCTCCGAGGTTGCAAGAACATATGTCAATGATATCAAGGATTATGTCAAGGTGGGGGACACCGTAAAGATGAAAGTCCTCACCATTGCGGATGACGGTAAGATCTCTCTCAGTATGAAGGCCGTGCTGGAACCTCGGCAGCATCAGAAGAGGGAATTTTCGTCTCCCAAGCCGGATAATTCGGTCGTCTGGGCCCCGAGAAAGAGTGAGCCCGCCTCTTTTGAGGATATGATGGCGCGCTTTAAGCAGACAAGCGAAGAGAAAATGTCCGATCTTAAGCGTAAAAACAATGACTACAGAAGCAGAAAGCGCGGAACAAGATAATATATTTACGGGACGGTCGGAGTATCCGTCCCGTTTTTAGGTCTATGAAATTTGCGAACTGTCTCATTTTGCGCAGTTCATAAAATGCAGAAAACGAGGATGTGTAATGAAAAAATACAGGCTTGCGGCTCCGTGCCTTTTCGGAGTCGAGGGCATACTTGCGGACGAACTGCGCAGAATGGGCGCCGAGAATGTGTCTGCGGAAAACGGAAGAGTGTTTTTTGAGGGCGGGGACGATATTATAGCCAGAGCGAACATCCGCTCACGCTTTGCCGAACGAATATTGATAGTGCTGGGAAGCTTTGAAGCGCGAACCTTTACCGAGCTCTTTGATTCGGTAAAAGCACTTCCCCTTGAAGATTATATATCGGCGGAAAATGCTTTTCCCGTAAACGGTGATTCACTTAATTCGGCACTTCACAGTATTCCGGATTGCCAGTCAATTATAAAAAAGGCGGTCGTCGAACGCCTTAAAACAAAATATCATATCGACCGTTTTCCCGAGACCGGCTCAAAAATACAAATCAGGTTTTTTATATTAAAGGATAAAGCGAC
>CAKRVQ010000169.1 GCA_934408795.1 uncultured Eubacteriales bacterium | reverse complement strand
TTCATCTTTCCTCCGGTCTTACGCGCCTGATCATTTTATCCTTAAAGAGGATACCGTTAAGGTGGTCTATCTCATGGCAGAAGGCGCGTGCCTTTAAACCCTCGCCCGTAACGGTAAATGATCTGCCGTTTCTGTCCTGTGCGCGCACGGTCACCTTTGTCGGTCTTGCCACAATACCGAAGTCGCCGGGACTTGAAAGGCAGCCCTCGCTGGCCTCCTCGTTGCCCTCGGCTTCAATGATAACGGGGTTGACAAGCTCAATGACTCCGTCGCCGACATCGACAACGCACACTCTTTTGAGCATTCCCACCTGAGGGCCCGCAAGTCCGACTCCGTCCGCCTTATGCATGGTCTCCGCCATATCGTCAAGAAGGTCGGCAAGTTTTTCATCAAACGCCAGCACCGAGCGGCTCACCTTGCGGAGCACCGGGTCTCCTTCTTTTACAATGTTCCTGATTGCCATTATATCACCGCTTAAATGAAATTTTCCGGATTTATATCTATATACATCGAGGTCCCGCTTCTGTCGCCGTCTCCGAATTCGGTCAGCAGCCTTGAGAACATATTCCTCGACTTCTTATTGTTTTTAAACTTGACCGTAAGTCTGTATCTGTATCTCCCGCCCGTTTTAGGCACCGAAGCGACGGTGGGACCGAGCACTATCATCTTCACATCGCTATACTCGCCCGAGCCGTACTTCCCGAGCGTTTTCGCAACGCCCTCGGCAGCGGCGGCGGTCTTTTGCCTGTCAGCCCCCGCAACGACTATCTGTGCCATATCGCAGAAAGGAGGGTATATCATCAGCTTCCGCATTCCGATCTCTTCATTGAAAAAGCCGTCATAATCCTGCTTTGCGGCAAGTCTTACCACTTCGTTATCCGGGAATGCCGTCTGCACGATCGCCGTGCCCGGTTCGCTTCCTCTTCCCGAGCGCCCCACCACCTGTGTAAGCAGGGAAAATGTACGCTCAAGTCCGCGGTAGTCGGTTCCGTACATCGACTGATCGGCACTTATAACGCCTACGAGCACAACATTCGGAAAGTCAAGTCCTTTTGCCACCATCTGTGTACCGAGCATTATATCGTATTCTCCGCGCGAGAAGGCGGAAAGGCCTTTCTCGTAAGAATCTCTTGTCATTGTACTGTCGGAATCCATTCTGAGTATTCTCGCCGACGGAAACAACTCCGCCAGTTCCTCCTCTACCCGTTGGGTTCCGTAACCCGAATATCTGATATGTTCGCTGCCGCACTCGGGGCACTTATTCACATATTCGGTCGATGCCCCGCAGCAATGGCACATCAGTCTGTTGTTTGCGGAATGGTATGTCATTGCGAGACTGCAGTTTTCGCAGGTCATAACATGACCGCACTTTGAGCATGAGACTATTGTATTTCTGCCGCGCCTGTTCAAGAGGAGGATGGCTTGTCTGCCGTTTGACAGGACCTCATCAAGTTTTTCGGTAAGTTCCCTCGACAGTGCGGCGCCTCCCTTTTGAAGGTAGGGCCTCATATCGACCGTTTCGACCTCGGGAAGCAGGGCGTTTCCGTACCTCTCCGGCAGCTCGCAGAATGTATATCTGCCCGATCTTGCGGCATAGTAGGTTTCTATTGACGGTGTTGCGGAAGCGAGCAAAAGGAGTGCGTTATTTTCCGCAGCGCGGTATTTCGCCATATCCCTCGCGTGATATCTGGGGCTTTTTTCCGACTTATAGGTATGCTCCTGTTCCTCGTCCATAATTATCAATCCGAGATTCTTGACCGGAGCAAATACCGCCGATCGGGTCCCGACCGCTACAGTCGCATCGCCGTTTTTGACACGCTTCCATTCGTCCATACGAACGCCCTGCGACATAGCGCTGTGAAACACGGCTACTTTATCGCCGAACAGTCCCCTGAATTTTGCCACCGTCTGAGGGGTGAGCGCGATCTCGGGCACCATTACTATGACTCCCTTGCCGCATTCAAGGGCCTTTTCGCAAAGCTTTATAAATACCGAGGTCTTGCCCGAGCCCGTGACACCGTATAGCAGAGCCGCGGCGGGTGCATCGTTTACAAGCTTTTCCTCCAAAGTATCGTAAGCCCGCTTCTGAGCTTCGGTCAATGTCGGCATACTCTGCTTTTCAACGGGACCGCTCTTCGGGGCGCGGTAATATGTTTGTTCGAATATTTCGGCTGCACCGCTTTTTGCCAGTCCGTTCACGACCGCAATGCTCACGCCCGAGAAGTAGCAAAGCTCCTTCACGCTGCAGCATCCGATATCAAATAACAGGCTCAAGGTCGATTTTTGCTTAGGTGTCAGCTTTATATCGCCGTTTTCTGCAGCCGATGTCGGTCTTATCATCTTGAAGCCCGCATCACCCGCATTGCGGACTGCCGTGTCTGCCCTCGTAATTATTCCCTTCTTGACAAGTGAAGGTATAACCGATGAATTTTCATCCATTCCGAGTTTTTTCAGAACGGATCTTTTATCGGCACTGCCCGTTGCGCGCCCGATAAGTGCGGCGACCGCCGCTTCGTCCCCTTCAAGGGAGGATATATCGGCTCCCTCGCAAAGGACATAACTCTCGCGCACCCTGAAGCAGATCCCGTACGGCAGCACCGTTTTCACGGCATCGAACCAGGTACAGAAGGTCGTTTCCTTAAGTTGTCTGACAACGCCGAGAAGCTCCTTATCGAGAAGCGGTTTTTCGTCTATTATCCCGACGATTGATTTGAGCTTGTCGGTCTCGCCCTGTCCTCTAAAAACAATAAGTCCCTGCCTTATACGGTTGCCCCTTCCGAAAGGGACGGTGACTCTTACGCCTTCAACCGCCGCTTCACGGAATTCGGCGGGCACCGCATATGAATAGGGCTTGTCTATGCCGTACACCGTCGATTCAAGAACGACACCGACCGTTTCAGCAAACATATTATTCTATTCGTCCTTGCCGCACTCTTCGGCAGCAATCTCGTCCATGGCAAGAGTTACCGGCTTTTCGGTAAGCTCCACGCCGTCGGCGCGCGCTTTGTCGGTAATTCTTCTTGCCTCATGCGCAACGCGCAGAACAAGGCGATATCTGTTATTTTCCTTTGTAATGAGTTTTCCGATCGAAGGATTAAGCATTTGTTTTGCACCTCTGTGTTTATTCGGCAATGCGCTTTCGCCGATACTGCGGGCAGCCCTGCTCTGTGCCGACCCGCGGCATCCGACTGCCGTGCACTGACCGTGATTCGCATTTATATTGTAAGACCCGATCGTACTGCCGTTATGCGGGCGGGGTCTTCTTCGCCGCATAATGACTCATATCACCGCAAAAAGCGGGTAAATCAGCCTCCGTTTTCGTCACCGTTTATTCTCTCGGCGACAGTTTCGGGCTGAAGATATGTCAAGATCACATTGTCGCTGTCGGTTATCAGAACCGACTTTGTTTTTCTGCCGTGTGAAGCATCAATAAGAGTACCCGCCTCCTTGGCATCCTGGATTATCCTTTTTATGGGGGCGGACTCGGGTGTCACCACGGCGATTATTCTTTCTGCCGACACCATATTTCCGAACCCTATGTTAACAAGCTTCATCGGTCTTCCTCCCGCTGCCTTGTGCATACCGCAGTTTTTGCTCCTGCAAAAGACAAGCTATTCTATATTCTGGACCTGCTCGCGGATCTTCTCTATCTCCGATTTCATATCGACCACCGCAGAAGCGATCGACGCATCCTGCGCCTTTGAGCCGATAGTATTGGTC
>CAKRVQ010000168.1 GCA_934408795.1 uncultured Eubacteriales bacterium | reverse complement strand
CTCTACATATGTAAAGCAGGTAACCAGAGTGCCGCCCGTCGACGCGCGCGGGGTGCGCGGCGGTGGGCGGCACAACCCGCACGAGATCAAGGATTATCAACGCACCCACCGCGTTTTGGTGTTGACCCCCGCCGCGCCATCCCCAACATCATCGTCTTTCCAAACCTCTGCTTTCCGCGACTCTCATGTCCGGCGGCACACCCTCATCGTATTTCTCAATCATCGGCACCACCCTCCTTGCGGCGCACCTTGCGCGCCGCATCATAACCCCCGGCCTCACACCACCCATCGCCCGCTCTCTCCGTGCCGAATTCTGTCGATTTATGCGTTTTCACGAGTAAGGGTGCCACCAAACTCACCCCCACAACTTTTTTAACTACATCAAACTGCAAATCGCTGCTGCGGCGCACATTGCGCGCCGATCAGACTCTCTTCGCACCTCTTAACCACCCGCAAAACCCGCCGCTCCGCTTGCGGCGCACCTTGCGCGTCGCATTGCCTTGATCACCCTATCTGAAATACATAAAACATCCGCATCTCCGCAGCGCACATTGCGCGCCGATCAGACCCTCTTCACACTCCCTAACCGCCCGCAAACCTCGCCGTGCCGCGTGGTCTTGATCATCCTATCTGAGATGCATAAAACATCCGCGTCTCTGCGGCGCACCTTGCGCGCCGCATCATAACCCCGGCTTCAATACCACCCCTCGCCCGCACTCAGTCCAGTGTCGAATTTTGTCGATTTATGGTTTGCGCAAGCAAGAGCGGAAGCAAGCTCGCCTTATCAAAACAGTACTTAACCGAACATCACTTCGACGGCGCACCCTGCGCGCCGCATCATAACCCCCGGTCTCAACACCACACCCCGCACGCTCTCCGTCCTGTGTCGAATTTTGTCGATTTACGCCGGTATAAGGAGCCTCACGATTACCTCATTGCCTTACCAACGCAATGCCGACACGCGGCAGCCACAGCCCCGCGCCGTGTTGTACCTCCATTCGCTATGTCGAATTTTGTCGAATCTTGCATTTCAGAAACAACACATCCCTTAGTCGCAGATAATTTTCTTATGGCCGAGCGCTTTTCGATCCAAAGCAGAAAACTAAAAATGCCGCCCGTTGACGCGCGCAGAGTGCGCGCGTCGGTGGGCGGCGGTATGGTTACGGTAATCAGACGGCAGAAGCAAGTCATGCAGCGAGAGCGCACCTCTGTCCGCCCTCTCTCCCATTCGTGGCATTCGACAAAATTCGACACAGGCGATAAAACCACTTCGGCAGGTGGGTAGCGGAGCAGACCCGGTGACAACGCCTGTTGCATTCCTCTGTCGTACCTCACCTGTTTGCGAGTTTTCGACAAAATTCGACGCAGGTGGATTGTGCCCGAGAGAGGGCGGACGGCGGTGAACCTCTTATGAGCCGTGAACCGATGAGCGGCAAGAACGGCAGGGTTCATGGCGAAGCAGCGGTTATATATGGATTCCCGTCGGCGAAGCCGACACCTCGCTTTTTCACTATGCACTTTTACTTATTACTTCCGCTTTGTGCGGCGGTTCGCAGAACTTTCTTTACAATAACAACACCACCGGGCGGTGGGTCATTTATGTTTTCGGTTGTTGCCGGTCTCGCCTCCGGCCGGCGTCATTTCCTGTCGTCGCCGACCATATCACATCGGCTTAAGCAACGGTTACGAATTCCTGTCGGCGGAGCCGACATCTTACTTCTTCACTGTTCACCGTAGCTTATTACTTTCGTTCAACACCGCGGTCGGCATTCGACACGGTATTTCGGCCGTGCATAACAAGCATAACGGCGAAAACTACAGGTTCAGTTCTTCGGTCTTGCCGGATGCGGCATACTGCGTGTATTTAACGCCGGCGGATTCAAGCATCTTCTTGGAAGCCCTGACACTGTCCGTGTCGGAATACTTGTCGCAAAGATATATGATCTCCGAAATGCCTTTCTGAATTATGGCCTTTGTGCATTCGTTGCAGGGAAACAGCGTCGTGTACACCCTGCAGCCGCGCAGATCGCCGACGGCACTGTTGAGAATGGCATTAAGCTCTGCATGGCACACGAAAGCGTACTTTGTGTCAAGCATATCGCCTTCCCTCTCCCACGGATAAACATCGTCATTGCATCCGTGCGGCATACCGTTATATCCGACCGATACGATACGGTTTCCAGAGTTGACTATGCAAGCTCCGACCTGAGTGCCCGGGTCCTTACTGCGTCTTGCCGAAAGGATCGCGATTCCCATAAAATACTCTTCCCAGCTGAGGTAATTGTCACGCTTCATTTTTCTCATCTCCGTTCAGTCTGTCGATCACGCCGAGAAGCTCGACCGGCTTCCCGATGATCTCCTTAGCACCGTTTTTTATAAGCTCGGCCTCATCCCTGAAGCCCCAAAGGACTCCCACCGGATATGCACCGCAATTAACTCCCGTAGAAACATCTGTCCCGGTGTCCCCGACAAATATGCATTCCTCGGATGATACCCCGAGTGTTTCCATAACCAGGCGAGCCGCCGTCGGGTCGGGCTTTGACGGGATCCCGTCCCTTTTTCCCAATATTATATCGAAATCGGCGGGGCAACACTTTTCTATAACTACTCGGGCGACTTCATCGGCTTTGTTTGTGATGACCGCCGTGAGCATGCCTCTTTTTTTGAGCTCCCCGACAAGCTCAACGATGCCGTCATAGGCATATGAGCGATCGGCATAATGCTTCGAATAATAGGCGAGAAACTCATCTGTAATAAGCTTCGCGGTCTCATCGTCGGTTCCCTCAGGCAAAGCACGCCTCACCATAACGGGTATGCCGTTTCCCGCAAAGAACTTAAACGCATCCGTGGGATGAGTAGGAAAACCGTGACCCGCAAGAACGAGATTCACACCGAAAGCAAGGTCCTCAAGTGTATTCACAAGAGTACCGTCAAGATCAAATAATACTGCCTTTATATTCAATGAACACGCCTCCGGAAAACAAAATAATACCGACAGAGCATCAGCACGGTGCGACGCAAGACATAAAACGCTCAAACAGACAGGCACAAACGCCCGATAGACCGTGTCGCCCGCAGCACTCCTATGCACTGTAACACAAGTGAATTATACCATTATCGGCTCCCGTTTTCAACAAATTTTCGCCGTCAGACGAAATGATATTGCAGCACAGACGCTCTGCCGTCGGCAATATCCCCACGAATGAGCCGCAAAAAGGTCGTTATTCATCGGGAAACCTCCGTTTTAACGGTGCCCGACGACTGCCTGACCGACACTCGTAAAAAAAGTTTAAAATTCTCTTGCATTTCGTCAGAAAATCTGTTAATATAATTTGTGCTATGTAGATTGTCAAAGGAGGTGCTTGTCATGGCAAAATGCGATATATGCAGCAAGGAGATTGCTTTCGGTATCAAGGTCTCTCACTCTCACAGAAGATCAAACAGAACCTGGAAGCCGAATGTGAAGAAGGTAAAAGCTATCGTCAACGGCACTCCGGTTCGCCTCAACGTGTGTACGCGTTGTCTGCGTTCGGGAAAGGTAACCCGCGCCGTTTAATCGTTCGATGAAATAAGCGCGCCGTGGTGCAAAGCACCACGGCGCTTACCTTTTCTCCCCGTTTGATCTGTTTTTGGGGAACCCGCGGACCGAAGCTCATTGAGTTCGGTTTTCTTTTTTTATGCCGAACAGCAGCCGCAAAATGCCGCTGACCACCTTAGGTTCTTTTACGA
>CAKRVQ010000167.1 GCA_934408795.1 uncultured Eubacteriales bacterium | reverse complement strand
TGCCTTCCGTTCTTGTCGACAGCGGAGCGGATATTTTGATCTACGGAATGGGCGAACGCCAGATAGCACAAGTCGCAGAGGCATTTAAAATCGGCGGTGTGGATGCCGCACTCGGAATAAAAGGCATTTGTTATATGTCCGATAAACCGATAATATCGCCCGATACCGTTATCCTGCCTTCGTTTGAGGATGTCAGGGCATCTAAGAAGAATTATGCCATGGCGTGCAGAACGGAGTATGACGAGCAGGACTATATCAGAGGAAAAAGGCTGGTTCAGAAGCACGGTGCCGTGTATGTGGTTCAGAACCGCAATATGGATCCTTTGACCACCGAGGAAATGGATCATACATACGAATTACCGTATGAAAGATATTATCATCCTTCGTATGAGACGGCAGGCGGCGTGCCTGCGATCAGGGAGGTCGAGTTTTCCATCACCCACAATCGCGGTTGCTTCGGTGCCTGCAACTTTTGCGCAATAGCGTATCATCAGGGCAGGGTGATATCAACAAGAAGCAAAGAGTCGGTGATAAGAGAGGCGATAAAGCTTACCGAGAGCCAACATTTTAAGGGATATATTCACGATGTCGGCGGCCCGACCGCCAATTTCAGATGCCTGTCGTGTAAGGGACAGGAGACCAAAGGAATGTGTAAGGGCAGAAAATGCCTTGCTCCCACACCCTGCCGCAATCTGCAGGTCACACACACGGAGTATCTTGATATATTGAGGGAACTGCGCGGGCTGCCTAAGGTAAAAAGAGTTTTTATACGCTCGGGTATACGGTTCGATTACCTCATCGAAGACAGAGACGATGAATTCTTTCACGAGCTTGTAAAGTACCATGTCAGCGGCCAGCTGAAAGTGGCGCCCGAACATTGCTCCGATGCAGTACTGGATAAGATGGGCAAACCGCACATAGCTGTTTATAAGCGGTTTATGAAGAAGTTTTACGAGTTGACGGGTCAGGCAGGCAAAGAACAGTATCTTGTTCCGTACCTTATGTCGAGTCACCCGGGAAGCACGATAAAGGATGCGGTCGAGCTCGCGGTTTTCTTAAAGAAAGAAAAGGTGAGACCCGAGCAGGTACAAGACTTTTATCCCACGCCCGGCACTATCTCAACTTGTATGTACTACACGGGACTTGCTCCTTATACTATGGAGCCTGTTTACACACCGCACGATGCCGAAGATAAGGCAATGCAAAGAGCACTTCTGCAGTGGTTCAAGCCGGAAAACAGAGCACTTGTCGAAAAGGCTCTTCGCAAGGCAGGCAGAACCGACCTGATCGGAACATCGCCCGATTGCCTTATAAGACCGCTCAACGGCGGTTACGGCAGCGACAACAGGACGAACGGCGGAGGTGCGGGTGCCCCGGGAGACCGTCAGCGCAGCGGCAACGGACGCAGCAAGAACGCAGGCAAAAAAGGCAACGGCGGCAAAAGAGTAGTCGCAAAAGGCAGATGGGATCCCAAATCGGGAAGGTAGTCTGATTGCGTTTATTGAAAAACCGCTGCCTGACGGCGGTACAACGGAGCGGCAGGACGGGCTCGGATGCCTGCTCTTAAATAACGGATTGTCGGAAATCGGCATGGATCATCGCCGCCCACCGCCGCGCACATTCAGCGCGCGCCGACGGGCGGCTTCATTACTCTTAACTCGGATTCGGGTGCCGATGCCCGACAACAGAACCGAACGAATATATGCTTTCATAAATAAAAAAGGCTGGCATTTGCCAACTCTGTAAGATCCGTAGGCGCCCGCACCTTGCGCGGGCGCCTGTATCATCAGGCTATATCTGCCTGCAGGTTTTATCTAACGCTGATATGTTGCCGACCGAAGTGATCGCGCAATATTCGTTGCAACAAATAAAGCGGTAGCCCTGAGAGGCACACTCTGCAATGAAGTGCGCCTCGCCGGGCTGCCGTTGTTCGTTTTTTCTGAGTCACAATGCTCATGCGGTCGGTCTTATAGATCTATGCGGGGAAAAAGAAACTGCAAGGAAAAAGCCGATCAAATATCAAAGCTCGCAGTTGTTTACCGTTCTCGGGAAGGGAATGACATCTCTGATGTTGGTCATACCGGTGAGGTACATAACGCATCTTTCAAACCCGAGTCCGAAACCGGCGTGCCGCGCAGTTCCGTATTTTCTGAGGTCGAGATAGAAACCGTAATCCTCTTCTTTGAGGCCGAGCTCTTTCATTCTGCCTACAAGCAGATCGTAGTTTTCTTCACGCTGGCTGCCGCCGATGATCTCACCGATACCGGGGACAAGGCAGTCCATGGCGGCCACGGTCTTTCCGTCGTCGTTCAGCTTCATATAAAATGCCTTTATCTCTTTCGGATAATCGGTCACAAAGACGGGACGCTTGAATACCTGCTCGGTGAGAAAACGCTCATGCTCGGTTTGAAGGTCGCTGCCCCAATGAACGGGATAGTCGAACTCCGAGTTGTGCTCTTCGAGTATTTTTACGGCTTCGGTATAGGTCACTCTTCCGAAGTCGGAGTTGAGCACATGATCAAGTCTTTCGATGAGTCCGTTATCTATAAATTTATTAAAGAATTTCATTTCCTCGGGAGCGTTTTCGGTCACATAGCGGATGATGTATTTTATCATACTCTCCGCAAGCTCCATATCGTCCTCAAGATCGGCAAAGGCGATCTCGGGCTCGATCATCCAAAATTCGGCGGCGTGGCGGGTGGTGTTTGAACGCTCGGCGCGGAAGGTGGGCCCGAAGGTGTATATATTGCGGAAAGCCATGGCATATGTCTCACCGTTGAGCTGACCGCTTACCGTGAGGTTCGCAGGCTTGCCGAAAAAGTCTTCTCCGTAGTCCACATTGCCCTCTTCGGTCTTCGGTACATCATTAAGGTCGAGGGTGGTGACCTGGAACATCTCGCCCGCACCTTCGCAGTCGCTTCCCGTTATAAGGGGAGTATGGACATACACAAATCCGCGCTCCTGGAAGAACTTATGGATCGCATATGCCGCAAGCGACCTTACCCTGAACACCGCCTGAAATGTGTTGGTTCGGGGACGCAGATGAGATATTGTACGAAGGTATTCAAAAGAATGCTTCTTTTTCTGGAGCGGGTAGTCGGGGGTGGATGCGCCCTCAAGGACGATCTCTTTTGCGTGTATCTCAAAAGGCTGCTGCGCTTCGGGAGTCGGAACAAGGGTGCCGCTTACGATAACGGCGGTGCCGACATTCATTTTTCCCACTTCCGAAAAGTTGGGCAGCTTGTCGTCGTAAACTATCTGTATGCTGTCGAAGTATGTTCCGTCATTCAGCATAATAAATCCGAACACCTTGGAGGGGCGGTTATTCCTCACCCATCCGCACACGGTGATGCTTTTTTCCGAATACATATCACGGTTTTTAAACACTTCTCTGACAGATAAACAATCCATAAAACAGGTACACTCCAAGCGTAATTATTAAGTATCACCTATGGATTATATCACGGAAACAAGAAAAAATCAAATTATTTGTGAAATCTATTTGCATTATCGCGCCGTCTTTGGTACAATGTATGAAAACCTTTTATCATGAGCCACTTGTTTTGTGAGTAATCTAAACAAGGACTGACGGCTTTCCGACGACGCACCGACGATTGCATGACGGCGGTATGACTTCACTGTGCAACGCCGTTGTCGACACGGTCGAACGGCGGATCGGGTGCGGCCCTGTTTCCTTGGCGCGGCGCCCGGCTTTCGCCTATATGAGCGCCGACTAT
>CAKRVQ010000166.1 GCA_934408795.1 uncultured Eubacteriales bacterium | reverse complement strand
TGCAAGAATCTTTGTCTTCTGCTTTTTCTTGTTTATTCAGTGTTGAAAAGCACATGAAAAATCGAAACTGTATTTTTCAATACTTTCGTAAAGTATATAACTTTAAGAATATAGATTTATACACGATTATCTTTTATAATTATACACGATGTTGTCGAATTTGTCAATAGCAAGGCGAATAATAAAAAAACTATTTACAAGCAATATACACTTATGCATATCAAAAATGTATTTTACAAGATATAGCGGGCAGAAAAACGGTTATTTGCCGTCAGCAATTTCGTCAATATTATACAGAAGGGAGGCATCAGCCATGCCAAGGAAAGGTGAAAACATTTATAAAAGAAAGGACGGCAGATGGGAAGGCAGATATATCTGTTTTTACGATACGGCAAACAAAGCCAAGTATGCCTATGTTTACGGACGAACCTACGGGGAAGTAAGGCAGAAGCTCATTGAAAGGCGCAGTTCCTCCGGACAACAGATGCATCCTCAAAAGCAAGCCATGATATACAGCGAGCTGTTGGATCTGTGGCTCAACTCATCACAGTTAAGCACAAAGGAGTCGACGCACGCTCACTATACGCAACTTATAAGTACTCACATCAAGCCACAGCTCGGTTCTTACAGTCTTTCGTGCATTACCCCTAAAATAATAGAAAACTTTATAAAATTGCAGCTTTCCGAGGGCAGACTTGACAATACGGGCGGTTTAGCGCCAAAAACAGTTGCGGATATTCTTTCTATTGTAAAAAGTACGATAGAATATGCGAAGTATTTGGATCTTCCCATGATATGTAATCTCAACAAGTTAACGGTAAAGAAAAAAGATAAAGAGATCCGTGTTTTATCGGATGAAGAACAAAAATTGTTGCTGAGTGTTTTGCTGACAAATACAGATCCGTACAAATTCGGAGTTTTTTTGTCCCTTTATACCGGTATTCGCATCGGTGAATTGTGTGCATTGCAATGGGAAGATTTTGACTTTGCCCACAACACCGTCAAAATAAATAAGACTATACAACGCATACAAAATACAGAAGGTGAGACTTTTTCCAAAACAAAGGTCGTCATAACTGAGCCGAAAAGCAAATGCTCGGTAAGAACGATACCTTTGCCTATATTCGTTGCGGATACGGCTGCGCGGTTTGTTTCAAGCCCTAATGCATATATATTGACCGGTAAGGATCATTATGCCGAACCGCGTACGATGCAAAACAGATTCAAGGCAATAGTTAAGGAATGCGGCATATCGGATGTTAATTTTCATGCGCTTCGGCATACTTTTGCCACACGATGTATTGAAGCGGGCTTTGAAATAAAAAGTCTGAGTGAGATACTCGGACATGCAAATGTAAACATTATCCGAGCCGCGCGACATATCGAAGGAATACCGTGTACTGCTGATAGGCAACAGCTTTACATACTATAACGAGATGAACCGCCCGAACGGTATCTTCTATCAGCTCGCGACGAACGCCGGATACCGTGTGACGGTCGATTCGGTCTACAAAGGCGGATACTACCTGCACCAGTTCCTCAACGAAAAGGACGAATACGGTGCGAAGGTGCTTGAGCTTCTGAACACCGTGAAGTACGATATGGTCGTGCTTCAGGATCAGAGCGCGGCGCCTATCACGAATCCGGGAGATTTCTACGATTCCTGCCGCAGCTTCAAGAAACTTATAGACAAAAACGGCGCCGAGATGTGGCTCTACCAGACATGGGGCTACAAGGACGGGTACAAGGATCTCACAAAATTCGGCAAGGACACCTTCGATATGGAGATGAAGCTCCGTGCGGGCTATGCGGCTATCGGAAAAGAGCTTTCGGTGCCTGTGGTCTACGCGGGTGCGGCGTTCTCGAGATCGTATAAGGATCACCCCGAGATAGAGCTTTACTACACCGACATAAAGCACCCGGGCGTCATGGGCAGCTACCTTATCGCATGGACGCTTTTCGGAACGATGTTCGGTGTCGACCCGTCGACTCTGACCTACGACGGCACGGTCGATCCGGAATATGCGAAGCTCCTTCGCGAGGCTGCGTCCTATATCGTGAAGAACGGTGCGCCGGTAGAAGCTTCGTTGACAGTGACAACTACAACATAAAGGGCGAGAAGGATTCTCTGTCGCATTACAACGGTCTTATAACTCTCAATTTCGGCGAGATAGTCAGCTTTGACGCGATCGGGTATATGTCGGGCAACCTCAAGGGCTTTGCGCAGGCGCAGGATGTCTATGTAAGCGACGACGGGGCTAATTGGACGAAGGTCGAGTCGGCGCGCTACGATGCGTTCCGGACTCCTCTGAAGAGCGTGGATATATCGGAAATGAAGGACCCGTACAACGGAAACAAGGCGGGTGTCGGTGTTATGTTTTCTATGGAGGGCTATTCCGGAAAGTACATAAGGATCGGCATTTACCGCGGAGGCATGATAAACACGAACACGACCGGTCTGCAGCAGATCAACACGCGCGAGATCGTGGTCTTCGGAAGCAGAAAGGCTTCCTGAGACGGCGGGAATTATAAAACAGCAACGATCCCCCGCGAGCCGTATATACGGCTCGCGGGGGATTTAGTTTATTTACAGGGTGTTTGTCTTCAAAAATTTAACGGCGCTTTTTCTTTGCAGGTAGGACGCGCAAAGAAAAAGCTAAGCAAAAAGAAACGCGGTAAAGGAGATTTCGCCCTCTGCGGAGGGCGACCAAAGGCTCTGCCTTTGGATTCCGCAAGCCTCCCGAAAGGCTTGACCCAAACTTTTACAAACGCTTCGGGTGATGACTTCACCATTCGGTGAATAATCCGCGATTCAGCGCCGCGGGTCGTACCCGCAAAAGGCTTGACCTAAACTTTGAAAATAATCAGCTCTTGTGTATCCACGCCGCCATGAGCGACTCTTCCGAGTAGGTCTGACCCGCCGAGGCATAATCGGTGAGCCTCATATTTCCGACTCTGAGGCAAAGCCTTGCATCCGGGATCTCGGGGCAGGGAGCTTCCTCGGGCTTCACGCTTCCGTCGGGCAGAAGCTCGGGTGCGATCACCTCTTCGGCGGTATATCCGAGCCTCGCATCGGCGGCGAGCGTTATGCATCCGCGTCTGAACGCTATATATTCGTTTTCGCCCGGTGCGCCCTTTTCGGGGAAGATTGGGAAAATCCTCATATCGAAGCCTATATGTATCTCTTCCGCGCCCTTACCGAGCTGAAGCTCAAGGTAGCCCTGCTTCGCTTCGAGACATTCTCTACCGAAAGAGACCCTTGTGCGCTTGCTGTATGCCGGTATGCGAAGAAAGAGCTTTTCAACCCGCGAGGTATCGCCCGTGAGCTTTATCACGATCTCTCCGCGGTAGGGGTATCCTCCGCTGACAAACAGGCAAAGTGCCTTTCCGTCGCCGAAGGTCAGGTTATATTCGCCGTCCTGGTAGAAATTCAGATAAAGGCTGTTCCCGCGCATGACAAGGCTTTCCTTTGCGACATATCCGATCCCCGCTGCACCGATGCAGGCACAGCAGCCGTAGAACGAGCCGTTCTCCATCTTTTGGAAGCCCCCGACCTTCTTGCCGCGCACACCGTCGCGAAGGGGTGAGTAGCTGTCAAAGGGCAGGAATGCCGAATAGACGCTTCCGTCCTTGGTCTTCATTTCAAGGGCGTTTTTATGCGTATTGAGCGAGCCGAGCCAATCGTTATACAGGCTTATTACGACCGTATCGGCGTAATCGCCTGGCCCGCATCGCTCCGTTTGCTAGCAGGTTCGCACGCTCAACTACCTCG
>CAKRVQ010000165.1 GCA_934408795.1 uncultured Eubacteriales bacterium | reverse complement strand
CGGTGAAGGTGGAGGGTCTTTATGAGACGGATAAGTTCGGTACGGTCTCCGCTTGCCACTATGGAACGGTAGGCTTCCTTCCGCTCTGATTCGTTTTCGATCCAGACGCACTCCTCCGCAGGGATCGAGCGGATCAGGGCGATAACCTCTTCTTTAGTCAGCGTCTCTTTCATCTTGGCAACGAGTTTTTCATTCGACGCGGGAACATAAAGAGTGGTGTTGCCGTTATATACAGGGCGCAGAACATAATAGTCCGTTTCCCTGTCTCCCACTTTTCTTGTTTGAATATCGGATATTTCGCAAACGCCGTTTGTTCCGTACACAACATGATCTCCCGTTTTAAACATACAAGTTCAACCCCCTGTAAAGAAGCGTCTTTCCGCTCATCGACTTTCACTGTTATGCAAGTTTATTTTACCACTTTTTTCTTAAAGATGTAAGTCCTTAAATGCCCTTCGGTACTGATTTTTTTGCAATTATCGGAGCGAAAAACGACCGCGGTGTTTTTTAAGAGGCGTGCGGATTCCTGCGAGGGGGGCGGCGCGCAGGGTGTGCCGCGGGTGGGAGAGGTTCGACGGGCGGCGCGCAGGGTGCGCCGCGGGTGGGAGAGGTTCGACGGGCGGCGCGCAGGGTGCGCCGCGGGTAGGTGAGATTCGGCGGGCGGCGCGCAGGGTGCGCCGCCCGGGTGGTGCAGTGCGGTGGGCTGCAGTCGGTAAACAAGTGTGCAGGCGGCAACCGTGCCAAATGAACCGCGCAGCGATTATCCTTACGGCACGCCTGCAGGGAGAAAAGGGACGCGGTCAATAAAAAGCGCATAAAAAAGCACATTAAAAAGCGCACAAAAAAAAGCGCGGGGGCGGCGCGAAAGTGCCGCCCCTGCGCGGGAATGCGAGTGAATCTTATTTATCTTCTCGGTTTGCGGAAGCCCTTGCGGTCACCGTGATCCGGTCTCGGACGGCGCATAGGTTCTTCATCTGCACCCTCTTCAACTACCGCGCCCTCGACCTCGACAAGCGCGTCTCTTCTTGAAAGGTTAAGTCTGCCCTGATCATCGATCTCAACGACCTTTACGATGACCTCGTCGCCGACATTGACAACATCCTCTACCCTGTCGACTCTCTTGACATCAAGCTTCGAGATATGAACGAGTCCCTCTTTACCCGGAGCAATCTCAACAAAGGCGCCGAAGTTCATAAGTCTGGTTACCTTGCCCTTGTAGATAGCGCCGATCTCGGGATCGTTTGCTATTGTTTCGACGATGCTTACAGCCTGACGGCACTTATCGATATCAAGGCCCGACACATAAACTTGTCCGTCGTATTCGATTGAGATATTGCAGTCTCACTGTTCCTGAATAGACTGAATGACCTTGCCCTGTTTGCCGATGACATCGCCGATCTTATCGGGCGATATAACGGTAGTGATCATCTTGGGAGCATACTTGGAAAGCTCGGTGCGGGGTTCGGAAATAACGGGCAGCATTATCTCATCAAGAATGTAGTTTCTTGCCTTATGAGTCTTGGCAAGCGCTTCTTTGATGATCTCGGGAGTAAGGCCGTGCACCTTAAGATCCATCTGGATCGCGGTGATGCCCTGCTTGGTTCCCGCGACCTTAAAGTCCATATCTCCGTAGAAATCCTCAAGACCCTGGATATCGACCATTGTCATAAACGAGCCGTCGTCATCGGTGATAAGACCGCAGGATATACCCGCAACGGGAGCCTTTATCGGAACGCCCGCCGCCATAAGAGCGAGGGTCGATCCGCAGATAGATGCCTGTGAGGTCGATCCGTTTGAAGACAGGACCTCGGAGACAACTCTGATAACATAGGGGAATTCCTCGGTTGAAGGGATGACCGGGATAAGTGCCTTTTCGGCAAGTGCTCCGTGACCGATCTCACGGCGTCCGGGCCCTCTTGAGGGTTTGGTTTCTCCGACCGAGAATGAGGGGAAGTTATAGTGGTGGATATATCTCTTTTCGGTCTGCTCATCAAGACCGTCAAGCTTCTGTGCATCGTCCACGGTTCCGAGGGTGGCAACCGAGAGGACCTGTGTCTGACCGCGGGTGAACATGCCCGATCCGTGAGCCCTCGGAAGAAGGTCGATCTGAGCATTGAGCGGACGGATCTCGTCTATTCCTCTGCCGTCCACACGCTTTTTATCCTTCTTGAGCCAGTTGCGCACAACATGCTTCTGGATAAGGTAAAGTATTTCGTCAAGCTTTGCTTCCTGACCCTCAAACTGTGCGTCATACTTCTCATGGATAGCGTTTGAAATGGGAAGGAGCGCCGCGTCGCGGACCAGCTTATCGTCTGTATCAAGAGCCTTCTTGACATCCTCGACGAATTCATCTTCGATCTGCTTGAATATTACCGGATCGGGATCGTTGGAGGTGAACTCAAATTTCGGCTTGCCTATCTCTGCAACGATGCCGTTGATGAAGGATACTATCTCCTTATTGACCTCGTGTGCCTTCATTATTGCGTCGAACATAAGCTCGTCCGAGACCTCGTCGGCACCCGCCTCGATCATAGCTACCAGATCGGCGGTGGAGGCAACGGTAACATTCATCTTTGAAGCTTTGCGCTGCTCAAGAGTCGGGTTGATCACGATCTCACCGTCAACAAGACCCACATTGACTCCGCTTATCGGGCCTGCCCACGGGATATCGGAAACGGCGATCGCAGCCGAAACGCCTATCATAGCGGTGATTTCGGGGGAGCAATCGGGGTCAACCGACATAACGGTCGCAACGACCGACACATCGTTTCTCATATCCTTGGGGAAGAGGGGGCGGATCGGTCTGTCTATGCAGCGTGAGGTGAGTATAGCCTTTTCGCTTGCTCTGCCTTCGCGTCTGCCGAATGAACCGGGGATTCTGCCCACCGAATACATCTTTTCCTCATAATCCACCGAGAGAGGGAAAAAGTCCACTCCGTCACGGGGTTTTGCGGAAGCGGTGACCGTGCAAAGTACGGTCGTTTCGCCGTAGCTTGCGAGCATTGCAGCGTTTGCGAGCTGCGCCATTTTGCCGGTCTCAAGTTTGAACGGTCTGCCGGCGAGCGTAGTTTCATAAACTTTATAGTTTTCGAACATCTCTTTTATTCCTCCGTTTTATTTTTGTTCGGCGGCGATGGGCGATGATGCGATCCGAGCGGGCGGATAGACCGTCCTTCGGGGTTCGCACGACAGCCTGCCGCAATTCGACCGTTTCGGCTGTTTGACCGACGCGGTCTGTTTTTGCGGGGAACGAGGTTTAGCAATAGATCCGACAGTCGGAAACGAAACGGTAAGACTCCGACTGCCCGATCAACTGCTAAAAGCTGCGTTTCCCCGCGCGCTTTGTAAACATTCGATCTTCGAATCACTTTGCCCTTATAAGCAAAGCGAGGGGTGCCGCGCTGATATCGGCACGGCAGCCCCGATTGACTTACTACTTACGGATGTTAAGCTTTTTGCTGATCGCACGATATCTCTCGATATCCTTCTTTGCGAGGTAAGCGAGAAGATTTCTTCTGTGACCGACGATCTTCAAAAGACCTCTGCGGGTATGATGATCCTTCGGGTGATTCTTAAGATGCTCGTTAAGTTCGTTGATACGCTCGGTAAGAACGGCTATCTGAACCTCCGGAGAACCGGTATCTCCCTCATGAGTCGCATACTCCTTGATGATTTCCGTCTTTCTTTCAGGCAGCATTGCGTTTCCACCTCTTTCATAAATATAGTCCGCCGATGACCGGGCTTCGGGTGCGGGTAGACTGCTTTCCCACGGCTCAGTAC
>CAKRVQ010000164.1 GCA_934408795.1 uncultured Eubacteriales bacterium | reverse complement strand
TGCCGCCGGTCTTCTTTGAGTCATACTGGAAATATGCCTGAACATACTTATCGGTATGATCGCCGATGATCTTGATAGAGTCTTTGTTTGCGCCGACGGTTCCGTCTCCGCCGAGGCCCCAGAACTTGCACTCGATGGTGCCTTCCGCAGCGGTGTTCGGAGCGGGCTTCTCTTCAAGCGAGAGGTGGGTGACATCATCGTTGATACCGATGGTGAAGTGGGTCTTGGGAGCATCTTTTGCAAGCTCTTCGTAGACTGCGAACACGCTTGCGGGAGGTGTATCCTTAGAGCCGAGGCCGTAGCGTCCGCCGATGACCTGAGCGTTTCTGCCGGTTGCGTTAAGAGCGGCTATAACATCAAGGAAGAGAGGTTCGCCGATCGAACCGGGTTCCTTTGTTCTGTCAAGCACGGCGATCTTTTTGACCGTCTCGGGGATAGCTTCCGCAAGCTTTTCGGGAACGAAAGGACGATAGAGGCGGACCTTTACGAGACCGACCTTTTCACCCTTGGCGGTGAGGTAATCGATAACCTCTTCCGCAACATCGCAGATAGAGCCCATGGCGACGATAACTCTCTCGGCATCGGGTGCGCCGTAGTAGTTGAAGAGCTTATAGTCGGTTCCGAGCTTATCGTTGACCTTGCCCATATATTTCTCGACTATTGCGGGGATGGCATCATAATACTTATTGCATGCCTCACGATGCTGGAAGAATATATCTCCGTTCTCGTGAGAGCCGCGCATTACGGGACGCTCGGGGTTAAGGGCGCGCTTTCTGAACTCCTCGACCGCCTTCATATTGCACATTTCTTTAAGGTCGGCGTAATCCCAGACCTCGATCTTCTGGATCTCGTGAGAGGTACGGAAGCCGTCGAAGAAGTTGATGAACGGAACCCTTCCCTCTATTGAAGCAAGATGCGCAACGGCGCCGAGATCCATAACCTCCTGCGGGTTTGTTTCCGCAAGCATTGCAAAGCCTGTCTGACGGCAGGCGTAGACGTCGGAATGATCGCCGAAGATGTTAAGAGCGTGGCTTGCGACGCAGCGTGCCGAAACATGGAATACGCAGGGAAGAAGCTCACCTGCGATCTTATACATATTCGGTATCATCAGAAGGAGACCCTGTGATGCAGTGTATGTCGTCGTGAGAGCACCGGCGGCAAGGGATCCGTGAACGGTACCCGAAGCGCCTCCCTCCGACTGCATTTCGGCAACCTTTACCGTGGTTCCGAAGATGTTCTTGAGTCCCTGAGCAGACCACTGATCAACATAATCCGCCATAGGGCTGGACGGGGTGATAGGATAAATTCCCGCTACTTCGGTAAACGCATAAGAGACATGAGCAGCGGCGTTGTTACCGTCCATTGTTTTCATTTTTCTTGCCATAATGAAACAAATTCCTCCTGTTTATATTGAATTCTTTGACAGACCTTCTGACAGTCGACGGCGCGCAAAGCGCGGCGACCTTAGCTCTCCCCCGAGAGCCGACCGTTTCAGTTCCTGTCCGTCTGCCGTTTTTCCTTCCGCTTATACCCGCGGCCCTATGGAACGCACGGTAAAGCAAGGCGGGAACGGGCGGGCAGACCCGTCCGGATCTGTTCCTTTCGGGTTTGACGCGGTCAAATACGGGCACATGACTGTCAATGTTACCATTTTAACACTTACAATTAAATAAGTAAATAGCTAAAGTCGATTTTTTTGCCGACGCGGTTTGTTTTTTTTCGAAAGAGACCGAATGCGACGGTTTTCGCGCTCATTATATGGTACGATCGGCTAATAAGGGCAAATGCGCCCGCCCTTGTCAACCGACGGTATTCAGGGCAGAGTACAAAAACCCGCCCGTCGGCGCGCAAAAGTGCGCGGCGGTGGGCAGTGGGCGGCAGTGGGTGCGGTAGGCGGCAGACGGCAGGCGGCAGAAAGGGACGGCGGAGCGGTCGGCGAGGCGGGCGGCAGGCAGCAAGGCAGCAGGAATCGCGGGCAGCGCCGCGCGCCCTCCGGCAGGAGGGCGCAAAACGGGCGCCCGTCTACGTCGGGCTGCCGAGAAGGTCACGCTCCGACCGACGGACTTTTTGAAGCTTTTGTTGCCGATACGCCCGTTTGCCGCGCGCTTCGCGCGCGGCGCGGCGCTGCCCGCAAATCCCGACCGAGACCTCCGATCCGTCCCGTTCAGCCGTCTGCAATCCCCTGCCGCCCTCTGCCCGCCCCCGATTTCCGCCCGTTCCGTCGGGCTGCCCCACCGCTCACCGAAGCGCAGCCGAAACGCGACCGAAACACAGTCTGATCGCACCTGCCCGTCGCGCCTTTGTCAACGGTGCGGCACGGTTTTCGGACGCTTATAAATTATGTGCCCCTGTTTTGCATTTGACAAAATCAAACAAATGTTGTATTATATATATTAATTATCTGCGGACGGGATCCGCCCTAAGGCAAAGGACAGATGTCCCGATCCCGACAAATACCGTTGATAAGAATATTTTTTAAGGAGTTAAATCTAAAATGGACCCTGCCCCCGAACCCAATACCGCGGCAATAATCTGGAAGCTTTTGCTTCTTCTGTTTCTTGTTCTTGTGAACGCCTTTTTTGCAATGAGCGAGATCGCGGTCATCAGCCTCAACGACAACAAAATAAAGGCAATGGCAGAAGACGGACACAAGGGCGCCCGCAGGATAATGAATCTTACCGCAAATGCCTCGGGCTTTCTTTCCACGATACAAATAGGTGTTACCCTCGCCGGATTCCTGACCTCGGCATCCGCTTCCGACAGTTTTTCGGAACCCCTCGCCGACCTTATATACGGTGCGGAATGGACCCACTTTTTCTCAAAGTCCGCGTGGGAGGGCATCTCGCTTATCCTCGTTACGATAATAATGTCGTACTTCTCGCTTGTTCTCGGTGAGCTTGTCCCTAAGCGCATTGCTATGCAGAACCCCGAGAAGGTCTCCTTCACCGTGGCGCCGGTGCTTCTCTTCTTCAAGAAGATACTCCGACCCTTCGTCGCTTTTCTTTCGGTCTCCACCAACTGTGTTGTGCGTCTGCTCGGATATGATCCGAACGCCGACCAGGAAAATGTCACCGAAGAAGAGATACTCATGATGGTCGACGCAGGCGAGGAAAAGGGCGTTATCGAAGAGAGTCAGAAAGAGATGATAAATAACATCTTTGAGTTTGACGATATCGTCGCCGCAGATGTTATGACCCACCGAACCGAGATCGAGGGAATAGAATTACACACCCCGATGCAGGATATTATAAAGCTTGCAATAGACGAAGGATATTCAAGGATCCCCGTTTACGACGACGAGCTCGACAATATATGCGGCATTCTTTATGTTAAAGATTTGCTCAAGTACATAGGAAACGACATACCCAAAAGCTTTAAGCTCACCAGCGTGCTCCGCAAGCCGGTGTTTGTTCCCGAATCCAAAAAATGCGGCGACCTGTTCAATGAGATGACCGCACGCAAGATCCAGATGGTCATCGTTGTTGATGAATACGGCGGCGTAGCCGGTCTTGTTACCGTTGAGGATCTTCTTGAATCCATCGTCGGAAATATTCAGGACGAGTACGACGACGAGATCGCCGACATAAAGGAAGAGAGCGACGGCAAGTTCACCCTTGACGGAACCTCGGACCTTAAAGAGTTGAGCGAGACACTTGACATTGAATTCCCCGAGGGAGAATATGACACCATCGGCGGATTCATAATGTCGGAGCTCGGCAGAATACCCGAAGCGGATGAAAATCCCGAAATCGAGTTCGGAGGATACCGATTCAAGGTGGTTGAAATGGACGAACGCCGC
>CAKRVQ010000163.1 GCA_934408795.1 uncultured Eubacteriales bacterium | reverse complement strand
CGCACCTCCTTTATAGTAAACGCGCTGTTTGACGAGACGCCCGGAGGGTATCACCGACCTTAAAATGAAGGGGGTGTATGGATCCGACGCCGTAAAAAAAGGCCGCGCTTTCGCCTTTTGACCGTATCCGAGATGATTCTTCCGAACTTGCCGGGAACGGATCGAAGCATAACAATACCTATATATTGTAATATTTTACAAGCGTTCTGTCAAGATAAAATACTGCCTTTTGTACGATATGACGGTTTCCGCCGTCGCAAATATCGGCGACGGGAGCGGTTCCGGTGCCGCAGCCGTGTTTCACCGTTCGGCGCGTGGTGATAAAGTATTTTGAATGACCCGAAAGCGGGCCGAATTTGCAAAAAAACCTTGAACAAACGCATACGCGGCTGTATAATAGGAGTATTCATATTTTGAAGGTGATCTTATGAAAAGCTATCTTGAAATGAATCGGGCAGAACTGATCTCCGAGTTTGAGGATGCAGCCGCAGACTACGAGGGCTGGAAGGGCAGAGGCCTCTCACTTGATATGTCGAGAGGAAAACCGGGTCCCGATCAGATGGATGTCAGCAACTGCCTGTTTGATATGATAAAGAGCGACGGCGATTTCCGCAATGTCTCGGGAATAGACTGCCGAAATTACGGCGGCCTTATCGGTCTTATCGAACTGCGCGCGTTGTTTGCCGAGATAATGGGTGTTGATTCCACCCAGGTCATGGTCGGCGGAAACTCATCCCTTAATATGATGTTTGATGTCATATCGCAGGGTATGACGCACGGATTTGCGGGATGCAAGCCGTGGCTGCTTGAGGGCGGAACGAAGTTTATTTGCCTTACGCCCGGTTATGACCGTCATTTTGCAATAGCCGAGTATTTCGGAATGGAGCTCATATCGGTGCCCCTTAACGATGACGGACCGGATATGGATCTTGTTGAGGAGTATGTCAAGGATGAAAAGGTAAAGGGAATGTTCTGCGTCCCGAAGTACTCCAATCCGACCGGCATAGTGTACAGTGACGATATCGTGCGTCGTATAGCATCGATGAAGCCCGCCGCAAAGGATTTCAGGATCATTTGGGACAACGCCTACGCGATACACGGCTTCTGCGAAAAGGAAGATGAACTTCTCAGCATTTACGGCGAGTGTGAGCAGAGAGGCAGCGAGGATATGGTCCTCATATTCGCCTCGACTTCAAAGGTTTCGTTCCCCGGAGCGGGCGTTGCGGCACTTGCGGCAAGTCCCGCAAACCTCGCCGAGCTTCAGCACAGAATGAGTTATCAGACGATCGGTCCCGATAAGCTCAATCAGCTCAGGCATGCCCGCGCTTTCAAGACGATGGACGATCTGAAAGCGCATATGAGGCGTCACGCGGCAATACTGAAGCCTAAGTTCGACACTGTACTGTCTGTCCTTGACAAAAGACTTTCGGGCCTCGGGATCGCACAGTACACCCGTCCCACAGGCGGATACTTTATAAGCCTTCAAGTGCCGAACGGCACCGCAAAGAGGGTGGTGGAGCTCTGTAAAAACGCAGGATTGGTACTTACTCCTGCGGGCGCGACATATCCTTACGGAGTGGATCCCGACGATTCGAACATAAGGATCGCGCCGTCATATCCGCTTATTCCGGAGCTGAAAAGCGCTTCCGAACTGCTGGCGGCGGCGGTCAAGTATGCCGCACTTGAAAAAATACTGTCGGAATAGCTGACTTTTCATTGACTTAACCGGTAAAAGATTGTATAATATTTTGTGTCGTTGTGTTGTCTCAAAAGGCGAATATGCACTTCTTTGTGTGGGTATTGCCTGTTGATGACCTACGGAAGAGAAAATTAGGAGGTAAAACCGATGAAGCGTACAAAAAAGCCGATAGTCTTTATCGTCGTTGCGGTAATCGCTTTATTCGTTTACACTGCATGTTTCGGTATCTACAACTATTTCGGCGATACCAAGACCACCTATATAAAAGGTGCCGCCGACATTCGTTGGGGTATTGATATAAGCGGCGGTGTTGAAGCGGTATTCGTACCGGATATCGAGGGAGGTACCGTCACCAAGGAAAATATGGATTCCGCAAAGGAGATCATTTCAACGCGCCTGCTCAACAATAATATAACCGACAGTGAGATATATGTCGATTATGAGGCAAATCAGGTCATTGTGAGGTTTCCGTGGAAATCCGGGGAATCGGATTACGATCCCGCTTCCGCAGTTAAGGAACTCGGTGAAATGGCAAAACTGACCTTCAGAAAAGGAAATCAGGATAAGAACGGCGAGGTGCTTTTGACCGGTTCGGATATATCATCCGCATCTGCCGGGTATGTCGAAAGCGACGGATATGTTGTCCAGCTGAATCTCACCTCGGACGGCGCCGCAAAGTTTTCGAAGGCAACAAAAGAAAATCTGCAAGGCTATATAACAATCTATATGGATGATGTTGCGCTTTCATGGCCCAAGGTAAATAATCATATTACAAACGGGCAGGCCGTTATCAACGGTATGTCGAGCTACGAAGAGGCGCAGAGCCTTGCCGCAAAGATAAATGCGGGATCACTGCCGTTTGCTTTGACCGTCGACGAATCAAAGCTTCAGGTCGTGTCTCCGACTTACGGAACCAACGCTCTTGACACCATGCTCCTTGCGGGTATCATAGCTTTCTCGGCGATCTGCATACTTATGATAGTGCTTTACAGACTTCCCGGATTGGTTTCTTCCATATGCCTGGCGGGTCAGGTCGCGGGAATAATCGCCTGCATTTCAGGATTCTTCCCGGCTCTTTCGAGCTTCACCCTCACAACACCCGGTATTGCGGGTATAATCCTGTCCATCGGTATGGGCGTCGATGCCAATGTCGTTACAAACGAGCGCATCAAAGAAGAATTCAGAAAAGGCAAGACGGTCGAGGGTGCTATAAAATCGGGATACAGTAACGCCGTGTCCGCCATTGTGGACGGAAATGTTACAAACATCATAGTTTCGCTTGTGCTTATGGCGGCGTTCGGAAACCCGGATGACCTGCTTCCGAGGATATTCTCAACAATCTTCCCGTTCCTCAGCTCTTCAATAACCGGTTCCATATATTCGTTCGGCTATACATTGTTGATAGGAGCGATCTGGAACTTTATTATGGGCGTGCTTGCCTCGAGACTTATGCTCACGAGCATCGCAAGCTTCAAATCGATGAGAAGACCGGGTCTTTACGGAGGTGTAAAACAGGATGCGTAAGAATTTTGATTTCGTAAAGAATGCCAATAAGTTTTTTATCGTCGCGGGAGCGTTGCTTCTTATAGGGGTTATCGTGCTTTGCATATCGGGAGTAAAACTTGATATCAACTTCGCGGGCGGCTGCATCGCGTCCTATTCCTATACCGGTGAGATCGATCTTGATGAGGCAAAAGCAGTTATTGAAGAAAAGACCGAATATCCCGTCACAGTCAGCAAGAACGACAGTCTGACGAGCGGAGAGTCTATTCTTTCGGTGTCGATAACCGCGAAAAACGGACTTACCAACGAAAACCAGTCCGAGATCAATAAGGCGCTTGAAGAAAAGTATAAGGATAACGGACTTAAACTCCACGAGTCCAACAATGTTTCGGCTACGGTCGGCGGCAAGTTCTTCGCAAAGAGTATTTTTGCCGTGGTGCTCGCAGCTGCATTCATAGTCATCTATGTTGCAATCAGATTCAGAAATATCGGCGGCGCCAGCGCTGCGATATCCGCACTTGTAGCCCTTGTGCATGATGTTCTTATAGCGTTTTTCTCCTGCGTGGTCCTCGGAATAAATGTCGACAGTAACTTTATAGCTCACAC
>CAKRVQ010000162.1 GCA_934408795.1 uncultured Eubacteriales bacterium | reverse complement strand
GTATATGCCCATTTTGCATTTTCGAAGCAGATCGGCTGGGTCTCCTGAACTATTGTGTAGGGGTCGAAGCCTTTATCTTCGCAGATCTTTTTGCACTCGTCGATTGACGATATGCCGTATTCTTTCAGAACGCCGAGGATCTTAGCCTCGCGTCTCTCATATCCTTCAAACTGTGCCATATTCCTCTGCCTCCTTATTCCTTACGGGGGTCAATATACTTGACCGCGCCGTCTTCTTCGGTGAAGCGACCGTAATGGCCGATGCTCTTCTGATAAGCTTCATTCGGCTCGATGCCCTTCTTTATCATATCGGTCATTTTTCCGAGAGAAACGAATTCGTAACCGATGACCTGATCGTCTTTGTCAAGAGCCATTCTTGTACAGTAGCCTTCGGTCATCTCAAGGTAACGGACGCCCTTTTCTCTGGTTCCGTACATGGTACCCACCATCGAACGGGCACCCTTGCCGAGGTCTTCCATTCCCGCGCCGATAACGAGACCGTCTTCCGAGAAGGCGGACTGCGAACGGCCGTAAACGATCTGAAGGAAGAGCTCTCTCATAGCGGTATTGATAGCGTCGCAAACAAGGTCTGTGTTGAGAGCCTCAAGGATGGTCTTGCCGGGGAGTATCTCTGCCGCCATGGCAGCCGAATGGGTCATTCCCGAGCAGCCGACGGTCTCTACGAGGGCCTCTTCGATGATTCCGTTTTTAACATTCAGCGAGAGCTTGCAGGCACCCTGCTGAGGTGCGCACCAGCCCACACCGTGAGTGTATGCCGAGATATCCTTTATCTCTTTTGCCTGTATCCATTTTCCCTCTTCGGGGATGGGTGCCGGACCGTGGTGCGGACCCTTGGCTACAGTACACATGTTCTGTACTTCAAGTGAATAGTTCATATGTATACCCCTTTCATGATTGAACCCGGTGTTACACCCGACGGAGACGAACCGCCCGACGATCGGTGGTCTCCCTCACATCGGAGAGCCGCAAAGAACAGACTGCTGACCGTGTCCCTGCTGATCTGTCCCACGGACAGATTTATCCCCATGGGGTGTAACACTATGATATATTATAATGAATATCGGGCGAAATAACAAGTACATTCTTCTAAAATTGTCGAAAAAGGTAAAGGCGGGACTTACGGCACTGCCCGACCGTTTTCCGCAGGGATATTTTTCCGTTACCGCGATCTGCATCCGCGATAAGTAGGGGGAGAGCGGGCGTGTATTGCAAATACCTCTTGTAATATTTCGGAAAAGTGGTAAAATGTGTAATGTAGAAATGTCGTGCGGCGTGAAGAGAAAAATTGTCCCTCTCCCGAGAGCACGGCAAAGGGGGATAAAATGAATATGGCAAAAGATTTTCTGGTTGAAATTTCCGCAAGACATGTACATGTGACCGAAGAAACACTTGAGGTGCTTTTCGGAAAGGGTCATGAGCTGACCGTTAAAAAGATGCTTTCTCAGCCCGGTCAGTTTGCAAGCGAAGAGCGCATCACGGTTGCGGGCCCCAAAAAGGAGCTCGCGGGTGTTTCGATCCTCGGTCCCTGCCGCAGCGCGGATCAGGTCGAGCTTTCGGCGACCGACGCAAGAAGCATCGGCGTTGTCGCTCCCGTTCGTGAGTCGGGCGATCTTGCCGGCAGCGGCGCCTGCAAGCTTGTCGGTCCCTGCGGGGAGGTTGAGCTCAAAGAGGGCGTTATTGTGGCAAAGCGTCACATACATATGACCCCCGAAGATGCCGAGAACTTCAATGTCAAGGATTCCGATATCGTCAAGGTTGCACTCGACACCGAAGGAAGATCACTTGTTTTCGGCGATGTGGTCGTCAGAGTAAGCCCCAAGTATGCACTCGCAATGCACATTGATACTGATGAAGCGAACGCAGCCGCCGTTCCGGGAAGCTGCCGCGGATACATAGTTGAATAATATCGGACTTTACATCCATATACCGTTTTGCCTCGGCAAATGCGGATATTGCGATTTTTATTCGACCGGCGGATCCGCCGCTCAATACGATGAATATACAAACGCTCTTCTGAAAAGGATCTCCTTTTCGGGGGAGCGCTTTTCCCGTTGTGTCGATACCGTATACATCGGCGGCGGGACGCCTACTCTGCTCGGCGGAAAAAGGCTTTCGGATATTCTGCAATGCGCGAAAAAGTCTTTTTCGGTACCGAGTGATGCCGAAATAACCGTAGAGGCAAATCCCGCCGACGACCTTTACGACACCCTTGCGTCGGTCGCCGCCGCAGGCGTCAACCGACTTTCGGTCGGCGTCCAGTCTTCAAACGAGGTCGAACTCGGGCTGCTCGGAAGAAGGCACCGTGACGACGATGTATTGCGGACCGTACGCGAAGCAAGGACAGTCGGGATAGGCAATATCTCGCTTGACCTTATGCTCGGCATACCGTCACAGACGACGAAAAGTCTCGGCGAAAGCATAGACTTTCTTTTGAGCCTGTCACCCGAGCACATCTCCGCTTATATGCTGAAGATCGAACCGGGGACACCCTTTTTTGACCGACGCGGCAGTTTTGATATTCCCGATCCCGACAGGGTCGCGGATATGTATCTTTATGCGGTCGATCGGCTTGAATGTGCGGGTTACCGTCAATACGAAATATCGAATTTCTCAAAACCCGGGTATGAATCGAGGCACAATCTTAAATACTGGCGCGGGGAGGACTATCTCGGAATAGGACCTGCCGCCCATTCCTTTATCGACGGTGAGAGGTCCTATTTTCCGAGGAGCACCGCCGACTTTATCGGCGGAGGGGAGCCCGAGCCCGACGGGGCGGGTGGGAGCGCGGAGGAATACATAATGCTTTCATTGCGGCTTTCGGAAGGCATCGATCTGTCGGTGCTTAAAGAAAAATACGGTGTTTTGCCCACCGAGCGGTATATCGGGCTTGTAAAGCGGCTCATCGGGTGCGGGTACGCAAAAGAAACTGCCGACGGTTTTTCTCTCACGCCGCGGGGAATGCTGCTGCAATCGGAAATAGTTGTTGAGATACTCGAAGCGTTGTCTCTGTGACCGACGATACCTGTCGGATACGGATGCAGCGCTTTTTTTGCTGCGGCTTTTGTAGGGGCACCTTTGTTTCGCGCCGTTCGGCAAATTTTTCTTTGTTGTCGTATGTCCCGCCGTCTGTTCCTCGGGGGATGCTTTTTACCTCCGTCCGCCTTTCGGCGGGATAAAGCGATCTCAAATTATCGATCGGCCGACAAGACGGTTTTCACATCCGGATCAAGGCAGCAAGACGACCGAGGGCAGCGCCGCCCGCGCCGAAGGCGCGGTAAACGGGCATCGGTCACTCTGCCTGTCAAAGACTCTGTTCTCTTCTGCGAAGCTGCGATTCCGTTCCGACTTCGCCGCCCGTTTTGCGCCCTTCCTCGGAAGGGCGCGCGACGCTGCCCTCGGTCGGTCTGCTGCCCTAAATCGGATAGCCGTCCCGGGCACACATGTCCGCCGCACGATCCTCTCATTCTTCGCTCTTGATCCTCACTCCTGACGCCTCACTCCCGATTCCTCATTCCCGCTCCGGAAATCTCCCGTTTTTCCCGACATAAATATTTTTCTCAGGGTTGTCAAACACTCCCCGAAATGGTACAATATTTTTGTATATATAAGTTTAATCTCGGGGGATAATGTATGAATATAGTAGTGGCACAATCGGGCGGACCGACCTGCGCGATCAATTCTTCTCTTCTCGGCGTGATACGCGAATCATATGAGACCGACCGTATAAAAACCGTTTACGGCTCCTTTAACGGAATTGAAGGACTCATAAACGATCGCCTTATCGACCTCGGC
>CAKRVQ010000161.1 GCA_934408795.1 uncultured Eubacteriales bacterium | reverse complement strand
GGTGCGGAGTCAAACGGTCATGTATACCGTTTCGACCGATCGCACACCTTCATCGGCATCAAACCGCATTGCCCCGTTTTTTTGCGCGCCTTCGGCGCGCCGCGGCGCTGCCCGATGCTGCCCTGCGCACATATGGTAAAATTAAAAATCACCGAAAAAAGCAGTCGAAATCATCTGAAAAAGGCGACTCTGAAATCAGACCGATAAGGGTCTTGAAAAACAGATCAAAAAGCTGCCGCAGCGCCCCCAAATTACTTGCCCGAGTGATCTCACTTCTTTCTGCCCAAATAGCGAAAGACCATGCTTTTGTAATCGTCATAAGGTTTTCCGAAAACTGCCGACAGATACTTTTCCTCCTGTAATATCTGAAGGTGGAGCATCGTTACGGCAAAACCGGAAAAAATCAAGGTCAGCGGATTGAAATACATTAGCAGAATGCCGATGTACATAAAGTCGAAGCCCAAAAAAGCGGGATTGCGACTGTATTTGTAAATGCCGTCGGTGACAAGCTCGGTCTTGTCCTTGTCGGGTATGCCGGCACGCCAACTGTCCTTCATCGAAATGACGGAAATAAGAAATATGATGTCACCGAGCATACCGGTGCAAAATCCGGTGAACCTTGCTCCCGGCGGCATGTAATTCCATCCTGTCGCAATAGATATAAGCTGCGCTGCGGGAGCCATGAAGGTTGCTATGCTCATCAGCGTTTCCACTGTGTGAATCCCTTTTTCTTTTCTTCTCCCGATCTGCCTTGTCGTGATGCCGTGGCGCTTTTGTATTATCGACTTTGTGAAGTATATGCCGTAAAACAGGGCAAGGACTGCCAATGCCGATACTGTAAACAGTATTTCTCTCTCAGAGAATATCTCCATATTACACTCCAATTGTTAAAAAGATTTATTGTTGTGATATCGCCCCTTTAGCTGCCGACCGCCTGCGGCAAAGCGTACAGTCGGTCGCCGAGCAACGATCGTGTTTCTCAGCTTGATCTCTCATTCCGAAACGAGCGGATCGATACGGTAATATGAGCCGCGCCGAATATTCCGGCAATGATCGCTGCCGGAAGGTTATGCATCCAGACGGCTGCAAATATAAAGTAAAGAACCGGGAATACCGCAAGCGGTATGGGAATGAGCAAAAAGCTTCGTCGCAGATATTCAATCTTTCTCCCGCTTGCAAAATAGCGGATCCAGACCGCATAGTAAAGAACCAAAAATACGACGGATATGTATAACAGAAAACTTTTAAAGCAAAGAGAGTCCTTACTTTTTAAGAAGGTAAGCGTTATCAGATAAGCTATTCTGCTGATCTGTTCTACTGTCTCGATCAACCGCCCCGTTTTAGGCAAAGCTTCGGATGATGATGCAGAGGCGCCGTCTTTTCTGTCAGATGAGACTTCGTTGTCCGTCGGCGGAAAGACCGCGTAAAATATGTTAATGATCATGGGCAATGCGAAAACAACAATGCCGATGTATGAAAACGATATGGTCAGATTCATATAAAAACTCTCCTCGTACAGGTGTCAACCGAATAAACTAAATACTTTTCAGCGCCGAGAACAGATAGGCATACTCGGTTTCATCCCGTGTGACAACAGAAAAGCCGCTTAACTTCAGCAGCTCCGAGATCATTTTCGGATCATCAGGGTATGTCCTGACCTTGTATGCGCCGAAATCGATCTCGTTACTTTGACATTTGTCGATTGAAAGAACAAACCTCCCGCCGTTGTTCAAAAGTCCGAATACTTTCTTTACGGCGGCAGCTTTGTCTTTTATGTGTAAAAAGGTGAGGGAAGAGAATATCAGATCAAAAGACTCTGTAAAGCGGTGCGTCATAAAGTCGTCGCATATCAATCGGGTGTTTGCGTTTTGTATGTGAGTCCGCGCAATTTCGATCGTTTTGGGCGATATATCGATCCCGCAATACGATCCGACAAGAGGCGCCGCTCTTACGGCAATCCGCCCCGTTCCGCACCCTATCTCAAGTACATTGAGTGACGGATCGGCACCGAGAAGTTTCCAAAACCGCGCACCGTCCCACTTGTCCATATGGTCGCGAAGCGGCGGAGGGTCGTTAACGGGATCGTTGCCGCTTTTTGCAAGAAGATCGTAGTGCTCCGTAATGCTTTTGTACATTGTCTTCTCACCGCCGTTTTTCAAGAATTTAATGCCTTGGTAAGCTTCCTTGATACGATCACCGCTTGACCGAATTTCAGAAGCCCTGCCTGTTTCCGCTCCGTCGTCTGCTTCCGCCCGACATTATATATAATGATATGGGGAATGCCAATATAAACGGCGAGTAGGTCCACAGTCCCGCATCGGGTTTTGTATCGGATATCATAACGCGTGACACATCGTCGGGATCATACCATACGGTAACCGTATTGCCGATATCCGACTTCGGAAGATTCCCGCTGAAGATATCGCGACCGTTGTGTTCCATGCCGTTCACGACATATCTGAAATACAGGATATGGTTTACATCTTTCGCGGTCTTCCAATCGGTTATCACCGCGTCTGTGCGCACCCAGTCACTGTATTCATTTGTTTTGATGACGGTAAGTATCACGGATAAAACGGCTGCAATCAAAACAAGGATCAATAGCTGCACGATCCTCATCGAAAAGATCCTTTTCATATCTGCCGCCTTTCTTTGGTTCGATAGGCATAATCCTTATTGCCTGCATTGCCGTTCTTCGCTATCATAATGATCATCCGCCGCCGCCCTGCCGCCGCATCGTATGCGAACGGTAAGGCCCCCATTATGTGCGTCCTAATGCGACGCGCAGCTTTGCGCCGACACCTCATCGACATTGCGGTTGATCTCAAGCTTTTTATAGCTGACAATAAAGCATACGATCTCTGCAACCGCCGTGATCGTCCACGAAAAAATATATAACAGATACAGAGAGGGGATAGTGTGAAAATAGGCAAATACCGTATAGATCCATGCAACGCGGAACACGCAGGAACCCATGATCACAATGACAGTCGGTGCAAGACTCTTGCCGATACCGCGGCAGGCTGCGATCGTGCAATCCATAAAGGCGCTGACCGCATAGGAAAAGCACATTATCCGAGTGCGCTGAAGTCCCGCCTCAATGACCGCCTCGTTGTCGGCAAACAACGATAAAAACTCTCTGCCGAACAAAAACAAAGCGGCACTGAGTAACGCACCCGCAATGAAGGAATAGGCTACGCCGATAAAGTAGCTTTTTAACACGCGATCCCGCTTTCCCGCTCCGAGATTCTGTCCCATAAATGTTGAACAAGCGGTGTAAAATGCCGCCATGATATTGTAAATGACGGAATCCGCATTGGCTGCCGCGGCATTTCCCTCGACCATGACGGAATCAAATGAATTTACGGCACCTTGTATAAAGAGATTTGCTACGGCAAATATGGCGTTCTGAAGCCCGGCGGGGATTCCGAGTCCCAAAATGTGCTTGCCTTCGGGCATATCAAACCCGCTCTTAAGGTCGCGGAGCCGAAAGGCACAGTCGTCCTTCTGCCGCCCCATATGTATCAGAATAAGTACTGCCGATACATACTGTGTTATAATGCTGGCGAGTGCAACACCGTCCTCCGCCATACCGCATACGATAACAAAAAACAGATTAAAAAGAACATTCAGGACCCCTGCGATCGTAAGGTACACGAGCGGGCGCTTTGTGTCTCCGTTCGCACTGAGTACGCCGTTTCCGAAATTAAAGATACCGAGGGCGGGCATACCGAGTGCATAAATCCTGAAATAGAGCACGGCTCCCTCTATCAGATCGTCCTTGGTGCCGAGCAGCTCCAGCATGAACCGCGCCGAAATAAGACAAA
>CAKRVQ010000160.1 GCA_934408795.1 uncultured Eubacteriales bacterium | reverse complement strand
CCCTGAAAAAGCATAAAAACACCTGCCCCGTTATGTTGTCATCATCGGTTCAGGCAACACTTGAAGGACGCTTCGGAACATCGGAGTACGGACTGTCGAAAAGAGCGGGTGAGGAGCTTTTCTTCAAATACGCTGAAGAAACGGGAGCAAAGGTGCTCGTTTACAGATTCCCGAACCTGGCGGGTAAATGGATAAGACCTAATTATAACAGTGCGGTGGGCACCTTCTGCAATAATATAGCAAATGATCTGCCCATAACCGTCAACGATCCGTCGGTCGAGCTGGAGCTTCTCTTTATAGATGACCTGATCGAGGAAATGCTTGACGCGCTGGAGGGCAGGGAGCATCACTGCGACTATGACGGCATAAACGCCGTCATAAAGCCGAACGGCAGATACTGCGTCGCTCCCGTGACCCATAAAGCCACACTCGGATATATTGTCGAATGCCTTAACAGATTCCGCGATCAGCCGAAAACACTCGTGATTCCCGAGATACCGAATAACAGTTTTGAGAAAAAGCTTTATTCAATGTATTTGTCGTACCTGCCGAAAAGCAAGGTGGCTTTCCCCTTAAAGATGAATATCGACGAACGGGGCAGCTTTACCGAACTGCTCAAAACCGAAAAATGCGGACAGGTGAGCGTCAATATATCAAAACCGGGCGTTACAAAGGGTCAGCATTGGCATAACGGCAAGTGGGAATTCTTTATAGTAGTGTCCGGCAGGGCGTTGATTGAAGAGCGAAAGATCGGTACCGATGAGCAGCTTCGCTTTGAAGTGAGCGGCGAGAGAATAGAAGCCGTTCATATGCTTCCCGGTTATACACACAATATCACCAATCTTTCCGAGACCGAAGACCTTGTTACCGTTATGTGGGCAAATGAGCGGTTTGACCCGGAGCACCCCGACACATTCTTTGAAAAAGTGTAATGTTATTTGATCGCCAAAACCGTTTAACAGGCAAAATGCAAATTACGCTTGACTTTACCGTTTTACTATGCTAAACTGAATTATTATACACCGACGGTTGCGGCACCGGAATAACAGATGCGACACCACCTGCCCGGTAACCGACGGTAAGACGGAGGGACGACAGTATGAACGAAACGAAATTGACAAAGAAGTACGGACTGTTCACGGCAATATGTATGGTTGTCGGCATAGTTATAGGCTCCGGCGTCTTTTTCAAAGCACAGACCATTCTTGAAAAAACAGACGGAAATATGCCGCTCGGCATCCTTGCGTGGGTTATCGGCGGTCTTATAATGATATTTTGCGTCCTTGCCTTCTCGTTTATGGCTCAGAAGCATGAGAAGGTCAACGGTGTCGTCGACTATGCCGAGGCAATGGTCGGCGAGCGTTACGGTTATGCAATGGGATGGTTCGTATCGGTTATATACTATCCTGCAATGACCTCGGTACTTACATGGCTCTGTGCAAGGTATACCCTTGTATTTATAACCTCATGCTGGCCCGATTTCCCGATGACGATTCCGGCAAGCGAGGGCGGGTGCATCATCGGACCCGAGTGTATGGCACTTATGGCGGTGTTTCTCTGCGGCTCATATGCGTTGAACACCCTGTCCCCGAAGCTTGCGGGTCATTTTCAGACGACTACGACGGTCATAAAGATGATCCCCTTGATACTTATGGCGGTCGGCGGTATAATCGCGGGACTTTTGAGCCCTACACATATGCTCGTGAATAACTTTGCAACCGCTTCGGTGACGGGCGACGGAATGTCAAGCCTTCTGCTTGCTTCGGTCTGTTCTACATCGTTCGCCTACGAAGGTTGGATAATCGCAACATCGATCAACGCCGAGCTGAAGGATTCCAAGAAAAATCTCCCGAAAGCTCTTGTTATCGGCGGCATCATAATAATGGCAATATACATATTCTATTACATCGGTGTCGCGGGCGGCGCTTCGGTGGATACCCTCATAGGTGAGGGCGCCACAAAGGCGTTTACAAATGTTTTCGGCGGCGTTCTCGGAAATGTGCTCAATCTGCTTATCGCTGTCTCGTGTATGGGAACCCTTAACGGATTGATGTTCGCCTGCTGCCGCGGTATGTACTCGGTTGCCGTCAGGGGACACGGTCCCGCACCCGAGGTCTTTTCACAGATCGACAGTAAAACGAATATGCCCCATAACTCTTCGATAATCGGACTGCTGCTTTGCGCCGTCTGGGGAGCATATTTCTACTTTGCCAACCTTGCGGGAACTTTCGGCAAGACATATATCTTCGACTCGTCGGAACTTCCGATAATCACGGTATATGCCTTGTATATCCCGATATTCATCAACTGGATGAGAAAGAGCAAGGACGAGAGCGTCGTAAGAAGATTCATAATACCGATAATTGCTCTTGTCGGTTCGCTCTTTATGGTCTTTGCCTGCGTGATAAGCCATAAAATGGGAAATGTATGGTACCTTATCGTGTTTGCGATCGCAATGACCGTAGGAATGCTTAACTACGACAAGAAGAAGGCATAAAAAAGTCGATAGGCTGTAACTGACAGGGGAACCGCTGAACTTCAGTCGGTTCCCCTTAATTTTACTACACTTTTCGTTATATTTTACAGTTGACAAGAGGCCCCGTTTGAAGGATAATATAAGGGGACTGCAAATGTGTGTAAAGAAACGGAGAAGATTTTTATGAAACGGTCCGGTATTTCCGTGTCGGTCATAAAGAGACTGCCGAGGTATTACAGATTTCTCGGTGACCTGAAAGCAAAGGGAATAGAGTGCATATCCTCAAGCGATCTCGCAAGGAGGATGGGCGTTACCGCAAGCCAGATAAGGCAGGATCTTAATTGCTTCGGCGGATTCGGCCAACAGGGCTACGGTTATAGTATCGAGCAACTGCATAAAAAGATCGGAGAGATACTCTGCTTCGGCGAAGAAAAGAAAACCATACTCGTCGGTGCAGGTAATATAGGAAGAGCGCTCGCAGCTCATATGGACTTTGAGGGCAAAGGGTATCGCCTTATAGGTGTCTTCGATAAAAAGCCTTCACTGATCGGGCAGATCGTTTCGGGCATACCCGTAAGGAATGTGTCTGATCTGGACGAATTTTGTCGTGAAAACGCGCCGACAGTCGCAATACTTTGTATCCCGAGGGAGCAGACGCACGATGTTGCAAGACAACTTGTGTCTCTCGGAATAAAGGGCTTCTGGAACTTTACACACTATGATCTGTCTGTTGAATACCCGGACATAACCGTGGAAAATGTTCATTTGAGCGACACTCTTATGACACTTTCTTATAATTTGGCACATAATATAACACATAACAGTAAGGAGACGAAATAATGGAAAATTCTCTCAACATTCACAATATTGACATTCAGGATTTTATCAAAACCCTTGATAAGTGCAAGGGCGATGTGTTCCTTGAGACGGATGAGGGCGATTGCCTCAACCTTAAATCAAAGCTCTGTCAGATGATGGGTCTTGCAAACATCCTCAACGGAGTTATGGTCTCGGACGCGAGGATACGCTGCGCCGATCCCGATGATGAGACACTTTTGTTCAGGCTTAACCTTTATCACGAGGTGCCCGAAGAAGATAACAAATAATAAACAATACCACGCCCTCTGCTATCAGTCGGCGGAAGTGGTCTCAGTCGGTCGCGTGCTGCGATCGACCGAGCCGCTTTTGTGAAAAAATAACCCCGACACCCTGCCGCCACGGCGGACTGCGCGTATATCGCGCAGTCCGCCGTGGCTTTTTTTTTTTTTTATGGCTTTAGCCGGTTGAGGACTGTGAAAGTCCGAAACAATGATTTTGTTTCGTTTCGGCGTCTTGTGGTTCGTATGTTTTGTTTTGGTTATTGCCTTCTCTGGTACAGGAGGCAACGAGCGGCAGCGCCGTGCGAC
>CAKRVQ010000159.1 GCA_934408795.1 uncultured Eubacteriales bacterium | reverse complement strand
GGGAACAAACGGCTTGTGCTCCGACAACGACAGTTCCGAGAGTAAGGGATATGTCTACATCGCCGACGGGCAGATAAATATCACTTCCTCGGGCGACGGTATCGAAGCCGAAACGGTGATCAAGATAGACGGCGGCAGCATAAAGGCGGTAACGGGCGGCGGATCGTCATCGGTCGGAGCGGGTTCCTCGACCTCTTCCTCATCCGCCTCTTCAAAGGGCATCAAAGCGGGACTTGATATCTTCATCGGCGGAGGAAGCTTTGATATCGATTCGTTTGACGACTCGGTCCATTCAAATAACAATGTTTTCATTTCGGGCGGAAAATTGACCCTTGCAAGCGGCGATGACGGAATCCACGCCGATCTCGGATTAACGGTGTCGGACGGAAATATCGACATCACGCAAAGCTACGAAGGGCTTGAAGGCGCATATGTTACCGTTTCGGGCGGCGAAATTTCGATCGTGTCCTCCGACGACGGCATAAACGCCGCAGAAAAGAGCTCGTCATCCGCAGCCGAAGGTTCGCCGTCAGGTGGTTCTTCTGCCGACGGCAGCGAAGGCGGCACGGTTTCGCAAATACCTAACGGTAATTCGAATAACGGCACCGAAAACACCGACGGAAACAAAAACGACAGACCGTCGGGCGGCAATACCCCGCCGGATATGAACGGAAACGGTACTCCGCCGAGCATGAACGGAAGCGGCAACACTCCGGGCAGCGGCAACGCCGACAACAACGGCAATATTCCCGGCAACAACGGCCTGTCCGGCAATACCGACGGCGGCATGGGTAATCCCGACAACAACAGCCGCGGTACCCCGCCGAGCGGCGGACCCGGAGGAAACGGCGGTACACCGGGAAATACGGGCGGCTCGACAAATGCTTACGTCAACATCTCGGGCGGCAGGATAGTTATAAACGCCTCGGGTGACGGCATAGATTCCAACGGCAGCATAACTATAAGCGGAGGAACCGTCCTCATATCGGGGCCCACCTCAAACGGAGACGGCGCACTCGACTATGAAACGAGCGCAAGTATCACCGGCGGCACCGTGATCGCCTTGGGGAGCAGCGGTATGGCGGAGAACTTCTCCGAAGCGGAGAATCAGGCTTCCGTGCTGATAAACTTCAACTCACAAAAGGCGGGCACCGAGTTCACGGTAAAGGATGCCGACGGCAACACCCTGCTTTCATTTACTCCCGATAAAGCTTATTCCTCAGCAGTATTCTCATCGCCCGACATTAAAAACGGCAGCACATACACCGTTTCGGCGGGCGGCACGGTATTGGAGACCGTAAAGCTCACATCCTCGGTATACGGAAGCGGCTCGGGCAGCTTCGGCAAAGGCGGCTTCGGAGGAGCGGGCGGCAGAAGCGGTAACGGATTTAACGAAAACCGTCCCGACACAAATGTCCCGAGCGGCGCAGCTGACGGCGACACTGCAATGAGCTGAAACCGCCGCAACCCTCGATCAATACAGGCTACTCTGTGTTTTTCGGATAAAACATAACTTGACCAATACCGAAGGCCGGAATGAAAAATCAAGCGACCGTTTGCAATGTCTTAGCGCCTTGCAAACGGTCGGCTTTTTATGGTTGCCTGCATAATAGGTCATTCATAATCACCGGAACCCCTCTTCAGAAACAGAGCGTATTCATATTTTTTCGCTTCTACCCGTTGAAACATACTGCCCGTAATGCTATAATTTATATTGTGCAGACTGCCATTATTATCGGCAAATATCATCGGAGGCATTTTTAATGGGAGCACGGGGAGATCGTACCAAAAGCAGAATAATATCCGCTGCAAGGGACCTGTTTTCGGAAAAGGGGTTCAGCGCGGTAACAATGAAAGATATATGCGACGAGGCGGAAATGTCGCGCGGCGGACTCTATCGGTATTTTTCCTCAACCGAGGAGATATTTATGGAGATCATCAACCGCGAGCAGCAAAGCGCGTTCAATGCGTTGGAGCGCGGAAAGAATGCAGGTGCAAGCGCCACCGTAATACTTAAGGTGTTTATAAAGCACCGTATCAACACCCTTTTGGGCAACACGGCGGGTGTTGATAACGCGGTCACAGACTTTGCGGCAAACAACGAAAACGGCAAAGAGCTAATTACGCGCCGTGCAGACAACGCTTTGAGTATTCTCACCGATGTAATATCTCTCGGTTGTCAGAGCGGTGAGTTCAGGTGTGATAACGCGCGATCGGCTGCGCTTGCGATACTGTGCCTTATCGAGGGACTCAATAAGCACAACACATTCTTAAAACTGTCGGTAAACGACATCAGGGCTCAGGAGGATATTATCATGCACTCTGTTCTCGGTACCGAATGCTGACGAGGGATCATCTTCCGCTCGCCCGATATCGGAAAACTTTGTAACTGTATCTCTGTATTAACGACGGTCGCGGTCGAATAATAACGTACACAACACCTGAAAGCATTTGTCGGGCGTTCTGTAAATAAAAACACAACAACAAAGGAGTCAATCACTATGCCGACATGGGCTATCATTCTTATAATCGCAGCGGCGGTTATTATCATCGGTCTTATATGGTACATTTCAACTAAAAACAAGTTCGTAAGACTCGGCACCGCATGTGACGAAGGTTTTTCGACAATTGATGTCTACCTTAAAAAAAGGTATGACCTTATACCCAACCTTGTTGAAACGGTAAAGGGATACGCAAAGCACGAAAGCGCAACGCTTGAAAATGTAATCAAGGCGCGCAATGCCGCCGTTTCGGCGACCGGAGACGCCAAGGTCGAAGCGGAAAATCAGCTTCAGGGAACACTCAAATCACTCTTTGCCCTCGCGGAAAGCTATCCCGATCTGAAAGCGGATTCCCAGTTTTTGAATCTTCAGAATCAGCTTCACGCGATCGAACAGGATCTTTCTCAGGCAAGAAAGTACTACAACGCAACAGTCAAGAGCTACAATGTTTATCTTCAGATGTTCCCTTCAAGCATTGTCGCCTCGTTGATGAAGCTTGAAAAGCGTGCCTTCTTTGAGGTGAGCGATCCCTCGGAGAGACAGAATGTGAAGGTGTCATTCTGATATGAAAAAAAGGAATATAGTTTTTGCCGCCGTGGCAGCTGCGATAATGATCGCAATGTGCTTTGCGGCATACTATATAAGCTCAAATGAGGTGACCGTTTCCTACTCCGGCACCTCCGCCGCCGATGTCGACAACAGTTATACCATAACCGACTTTTCGGCAAGCTACGATGTTTCCGAAAATTCGGTCATATCCGCTCACGAAAAGATCACTGTCATTTTTAACAGATTCGGCAAGCGCGGCATAATCCGATATCTGCCGCTGAACAGCGGTGAAAAATACCGCGGCTTCAAGGTGACGGCAGCCGAAAATCAACCGTCGGAATGGAAAAATGTCTATCATTACTCCGACTCGGTGGTCGAGGTCAATCTCGGATATGAAGATGAGTCAGAGGTCACCTATCCCTCCGACACACCGATAACATTCGACATTGAATACGAACTCATTATGCCGAAGGCTTATTCGGGTGACAGGTTCTATTTCAATCTGTCGGGTCAGGGCTGGAATACCGATATCGGCAGCTTTTCAGCCGCCCTTTCCCTGCCTTGCGGTTCGGTATCGGATACCGAAATTTTCAGCGGTGCGACCGGCGACAGCGGCAATTCGTTGAATGCGGATTGTGCCGTTTTGAATAAGGACGGCAAAACAGTCATCGGTATCACCTGCAACAACCTCCCGCCCTTTAACGGTGTCACTTTAAGGACACTGCTTCCCGAGGGAACCCTGACGCCTTACAACGACATAGTGCCTACAGTGACACTCATAGCCGCCGTAGGACTTGTGCTTATTTCATTAGTTGTCGCGTTTATCATAAAAGACC
>CAKRVQ010000158.1 GCA_934408795.1 uncultured Eubacteriales bacterium | reverse complement strand
TCTTTGAAGGGCGCAAAACGGGCAGCAGATCGCGATAAATAACGCTACCCCAGAGAAAAAGCAGAGCTTTCGGAAAATTAAAGTATGCTGATGCCCGTTACCGCGCCTACGGCGTGGGCGGCGCTGCCTTCGGCAGATTTGCTTGTAATACTTAATAAAAAATGTCCCCGTCGATAAGTTATCTTGTCGGCGGGGATTTTTGTCGCCGAACGGAATGATCATAATTGTCTTTTGGGCGGCAGACATCGCTTTTTTTGCTGAACTCATTTTATATTTTTGAAAAAACCAAAATAAATATTGACAAACGATAATAAATCTGATATTTTAATAAATGAAAACTGCATATACTGTTCTTGGGAGAGGGAAAGATGCATACACATAGGTCAATTATAATTTCATATGCAGCCTGCGGAATAGTGGGTCTGTGCATAATCGCGGCTATGTTCATTGTGCCGAGCTTTCTTGTGAATTATTATAAGGAACAAAGAGGGGATATACTGCTCTGCTTTTATCCCTGCTCGGTGCTGGGACTTGCGGCTTTGGCATCACTTGTCTTTTTGCTCAAAAACATAATGGCAGGAGAAATATTCTGCCGCCCGAATGTCAGACTGTTGTGGATTATATCAAACTGCTGCTTTACGGTTGCGGTAATAACATTTGCGGGCGGATTCTTCTGGCTTCCTTATTTTGCAATAGCGGCAGCCGCAGGCTTTATGGGGTTGATATTGCGTATTGTAAAGAATGTAATGCAAAAGGGAGCCGAGATCCGAGAAGAAAATGATTTGACGGTATAAGAAAATGATAGTTATAAATCTTGATGTGATGCTTGCAAAGAGGAAAATGACCTCGCTTGAACTGTGTCGGAGGATTGATATCACTCCGGCAAACCTGTCGATACTTAAGACCGGAAAGGCAAAGGCAATACGGTTTTCAACGCTTGACGCTATTTGCCGTGAGCTGAACTGCCTGCCCGGCGATATTTTGGAATATGTAGACGAAGGGGTTGACCTTAATGAATGGCGCAATAACAGATAATACCCGCACTGAAAACGAAAACATCGAAACAACGGCGGCAGATGTCGGACCGATCGAAGAGACGATCACCTCGTCACCCGCAAAGACCGACCGTGAACCGATCGCAGAGATAAATACCGACGCACGGGACTACAAGTCTGCCGATTCGGCGGCGGGACTGCCGAAGACAAATATCTATCCCATGACGGTGAGAGACACGGTGTACTTTGTTATAGCAATAGCAGTGTGTGCCGTCGCAGTTCCGCTCACTCTCTGGGGCGGATTCAGGTCGGGATTCACGGTGTCCTATGCCGCCTTATTCGCACTTTTTACCGCTTTCCTTGCACAGAAGGGAACAATGCCGGGTCCTTTTCAGTGGATATGCGGAACACTCTCGCTCTTGGGCAGCGGTGTATATGCTTATTCATCCAACGAATCGGTCAATTTCTTCCTGTTCCTTTTTGTGTTTATAAACGCGACACTTTGGTTTTCCTCACTTTGCGGTGTGAGAGATAATAAGACCGATGCAGGTTTTCTTCATGCATCTATAGGCAGACCGTTTGCCTTTTCATTCGGCAGGATGCCGAAGTTGTTCCGCTCGGTCTTTTCTCCGAAACAGGGCGGCTCAAAAAACACGGGTAAAGCGTTGATCGGATTTTTGTGTGCGATCCCGCTGCTCCTGACTGTGGTGTTCCTGCTTAAAAGCGCGGATATGGCATTCGCTGCACTGATAAATAAGATATTCAATACCGCGACCGTCTGGAAGGCGATAGTCGGATTGACCATTGCTCCGTTTATCGTATCATTTGTATTCGCCCTTAAAAAAGGCGAAAAGTGCGAAAAAACGGAGAGCTCCTTCGTAGGAATGAAGGATAATACCTACATAGTTTCGTTCTTGGCGGTACTCTGCGCGGTATACCTTCTGTATCTGTTTTCACAGTTTGCCTATTTTACCGATGCCCTCTCGGGAATACTGCCCGAAAAGGTGCTGCCCTCAGCTTATGCGCGCAGGGGATTTTTCGAAATGTGCATAATAGCAGGCATCAATCTGTCCTTGGTTTATCTTGCCGAGTTCCTGATGAACAGAAAGCTCAAAAGCTTTGTCGCGGTTAAGGGTGAATGTACATTTATCTGCGTATTCACGCTATTCATTATATCCACCGCGATCGCAAAAATGGTACTCTATATCGGGCGCTTCGGTATGACCCCGCTGAGGATCTTCACGTCGGTGTTTATGGTGTTCATTGCGGTGACATTTATCGCAATAGTGGCAAAGCTTTTTGTCGAAAAGATCCCCGTCTTCAGGATCGCGGCGGTATGCGCATCGGTATTGCTGATTGCAATGGGTGCGGCAAATATAAACGGTTTTATAGCCGACTATAATGTCAATGCTTATCTTGACGGCACGCTCTCAACAGTCGATATCGATACATTGGCAGATATGGACCTTGCTGCGGTGCCTTCGCTTATCAAGCTCCAAAAAGAATGCGCGAAAAGACCCGGTGAGAGTAAAATGGTTTATGATATCAAAATCAAACTCGGGGAAATACGGAGTCGATACTATACCGGAAACGGTATATACTACACATTTGAAAATAACGAACCGGGGTCGTGGAATTATTCCGATTATAAAGGTATGAAGGCACTTGAAGAGTACTATAAAATGAATGTCAAAAGATAAAAGCAAATGTTAAGTCGGTGCGGTAAATACTACCGCACCGACTCTTTTGTGCCGCCCTGCAGAGCCGTTATCGAATGCACTGCAGTCTACAGATACATCCGAATGTCGACCGCAAGCTTCTCTTCGGAGTTTATTAACCTCTTCGTAATATCCTTGACTTCTTCGCTTGCAGCCTTGTATTTGTTAAGATACTTGTGCAGCGATTTGACACCCATATTGCAGCCGTCTGTTATAAGATCCGCTATCATATTGTCCGACGAATCGACCGCAAGCTTTGCTTCAATCTTGATGCGGGACATACCTTTCGCGATCGGATTCGGATCTTTGCCGTCGTCCTTGTATTTGTCAAGCAAAACATTGATGTCCTTTTTCAGCTCTTCGTGCTCATATTTGCACTCCGACAGCCTTTTCTTGAAGCTCTCACTGTCGACGGAATCGATCACATCGTCGATCGACTTTACACCCATCGCAATGCCGGCATCGCATTCTCTTAATAACCTCACGGTATCCTGTTCTATCATTTTACTTTTCCTCCACCGAAATTTATACCTGTATTTTGCCCGATTTTTTCCCGATTAGTGACGGATTTTTTTGACTGCGGGTGATGGCAGTGAAACCTGCAATGGGATACGGAATATTCAGTGACAAAGAAAAAAGGCTGCGGGCGCGATCTATCGCGCCCGCAGCCCGTGAAGTTATTATTTATTCCGATCGACAGTTACCTTGCCGCGGCTCTTTATTTTGCACGCAGAAACGACCATTCCGGAAAGCGCAAGAAGTGCAAGCACATTCGGAATTACCATGATGTTGTTAAACATATCGGTAAGCTCCCAGACAAGATCGTTCGAAAGCACCGAACCGAGAAAGATGAAAACGATAGCGATTACCGAATATATGAGATTCGAACGCTTGCCGAACAGATAGTTCATATTTATCCTGCCGAACAGGTTCCAGCCTATTATTGTCGAGAAAGCAAAGAAAAACAGACAGATCGCAACAAATGAATTACCGATCGTACTGCTGCCGAAGGCGGTTCCGAAGGCAAGCTGGGCAGCATTGGTTTTCGAGACTCCTGACTCTGCCAGCTTTTCGGCGGTGAGAACGGTATTATATAACGGACCGCCCTCCGTGAACAAGGTGGATATGACCACAAGTGCAGTCATTGTGAGGACTACGAATGTGTCAATGAACACGCCTGCCATTGCGACGACACCCTGATCGTGCGGATCCTTAACG
>CAKRVQ010000157.1 GCA_934408795.1 uncultured Eubacteriales bacterium | reverse complement strand
GGGCTGAGCCCAACGAAAAACTCCGCTTTGGGATATCCTCCCGAAGCGGTTTTTTTATATCGGATCAAACATGTGAGCGGTCATGGGCGGGCGTCGCACCCTGCGCGCCGCCCGCCGAATCCACTCGCCCGCGGCGCACCTTGCGCGCCGCCAGCCGAACCTCACTCGCCCGCGGCGCACCTTGCGCGCCGCCAGCCGAACCTCACTCGCCCGCGGCGCACCCTGCGCGCCGCCCGCCGAACTTCACCCGCCCGCGGCGCACCCTGCGCGCCGCCCGCCGAACCCACCCGCCCGCGGCGCACCCTGCGCGCCGCCTGACATAATTAAATTTTTATTTTATTAACATTATTGCTTACGGCGGTGCTACAATATATAATGTGTACAGACCCCTTAAGATCGCTTGATCATACCTCTTGCCGGGCTTGCCCGGCTGCGGACACAAATCCGACAGTCAAAGACCGCTCGGAAACGGAAAGGACGGTAAAATATATGCAAAGAATACTGATCGTCGATGACGATACCAATATCTGCGAACTGCTGAGACTCTACCTTGAAAAGAACGGCTTTGCAACGGCAGTGGCAAACGACGGTGTTACCGCAGTAGAAATGGCGGAACAAAAAAACTTCGATCTCATTCTTCTTGACATCATGCTCCCGAAACTGGACGGATGGCAGGTCTGCCGCGAGATAAGAAAGGATTCGACCGTCCCGATAATCATGCTTACCGCCAAGGGCGAGACCTTCGATAAGGTGCTCGGTCTTGAGCTCGGAGCGGATGACTATATTGCAAAACCGTTTGATACAAAAGAGGTCATAGCGAGGATAAAAGCCGTACTCAGAAGAAGCGCACCCTCCAAAGGCGAAGAGGAGGTCGTCTCTTATGACAAGCTTGTCGTCAACCGCACCAACTTCGAACTGATAATAAACGGCAAACGCATCGACACACCGCCTAAAGAACTTGACTTGCTCTATAAGCTTGCGAGCCATCCGAATAAGGTCTTTACAAGAAATCAGCTTCTGGACGAGGTCTGGGGATTCGATTATTTCGGCGACTCAAGAACGGTGGATGTCCATGTCAAAAGACTGCGCGAAAAGCTGGACGGTGTCTCCGATGAGTGGGAAATAAAAACCGTATGGGGCGTGGGCTATAAATTTGAAGTAAAGCAGAACGATGCCGCGAAATGAAAAATAAAATATTCAGAAGATTCTATTTGCTGAATATCATTACCGTTGTTGTGGCCATGATAATGATGATGGTAATGATAAGTGTTTCGGTCAGCAATTACCTTACAAAGGAAAAGCGTTCACTGCTTGCCGGGTACTGCCGCGCCGTGTCGGATGCCTTCGATATGGACCTGTCGGAGGGCGGCGTGAACTACTATATGAAGACGATCATACTTACGGGCGATGTGATTGATGCGGACGCGATCGTTGTCGATGCCACCGGAAGGGTCAAATACTGTACCTGCCGCGATTGGCAGGGCGGGGGATCCTGTCCTCACCTCGGCAAGACAATATCAACCTCTGTCGTTAACGCTGCGGTCAACGGTCAATACTACGGTGTAGGATTGCTGGAGGGAATGTATACCGAGGTCCATCATACGGTCGGCATGCCGGTCAAGGACAAGTATAACAGGGTCGTCGGAGCCGTATTTGCATCGACCCCCGCCGCTCTGCTTGAAGAATGGCTGATAAACTTTTCGAAAATATCGGTTCTTTGCGCGATACTGCCGCTGGTTCTGACCTGCGTTGTGGTCTATATTTATACAAGCCATATGCTGCGACCGCTCCGAATGATGAGCGAAGCGGCGAAATGCCTTGCAGACGGTGACTTTTCAAAGAGGATATACTGTGACGGCGACGATGAAATAGCCGAACTTGCCAACTCCTTCAACACAATGACCGATTCCCTGGTTCAACTTGAATCAATGCGGAGAAGCTTTGTTGCAAATGTGTCGCATGAGCTGAGAACACCGATGACGACGATAGGCGGATTCATTGACGGGATCCTTGACGGAACCATTGAACCCGAGAAGCAGTCATATTATCTCGGCATAGTGTCGGATGAGGTCAAGAGACTGTCGAGGATAGTTCAGTCGATGCTCTCGCTCTCAAAGCTTGAATCCGGCGAGCAGGAAATTAACAGATCAAAGGTCAATATGTTTGAAACGGCATGTAATGTTTTTGTTTCACAGGAACAAAGGATCAGCGCCAAAAATATCGCGGTCTACGGACTTGAAGACGAAAAGGATGTCATAATAAGCGTCGACAGTGATCTGTTCCATCAGGTGATCTATAACCTTGTGGACACTGCGGTCAAATTCACCCCGGAGAACGGATATATAAAGGTAAAATTCCGCGAAACGGATAAGAACGGAGTCTTTATCATAAGGAACAGCGGCAACGGAATATCCGAAAAGGATCTCCCGCTTGTCTTCGAAAGGTTCTTTAAGGTAGATAAATCCCGCTCGATGGATAAGCAAAGCAGCGGGTTGGGATTGTATATCGTTAAAAGCATAATCGATCTTCACGGCGGCACGGTCACCGTGAGAAGCGTGCAGGGAGAATATACCGAATTTGAGATCGATCTGCCGCTTGCAGAGCCTAAGGAGGCAATCCCCGTCACCGTATCCAAAAAGTCCTCAAGGGCGGGTAAACAGAGATAACTCCGGTGCGGTGATAGACCGTGACCGAAATACAGGAAAGGTGTTTTCATAATGAATGAATTAAATGAAAGAAGACCCGATGAGCTTGATGCGGACCGCATCGAGCCCGCGCAGTCGGAAAATGCCGAGAGTCATTCGGATAATATTGTGTCAGGAGGTGCGCCGTCCGACGGTGCACTGCCGACGGAAATCGCAGAGGCGGAGCAGGCATATGTATCGATGACGGAAGCAACCGAAACAACGGAAACGAATCAGGCCGCGGAACCGTCGACCGAAACTGCAGACAAAGGGCAGACGGAAGGGTCAATGCCTGCGGCATCGGAAGCTCCCGCAACATCAGAGTCTTTGAACAACACCGTGTCATTCACACCGATCGCCAAGCCCGAACCTCTTCCGCCCGTAAAAACGGGAATGAAGGTCTTTTTCGGAATTGTTGCGATCGTGCTGACCGTCTGCGTTTGCCTTGCGGGCGGATATATCGCAGGAAGGGAAATGAATCTGAATCCCGGTCAGCGCGTGCCTGCGGGCGTTGTCAGCAAGCCGAGCGACGAGGCGGGAATGACGGAAACCGAGATATACAATAAGGTGTCGCAGTCTGTTGTCGGAATATCGGTCTACAATAAGGACGGAGAGACATCGACCGCTTCGGGTGTCGTGCTCTCTTCGGACGGGTATATCATAACCAATGATCATATCTATTCGGGAACATCAAATCCGTATTTTGTCGTCATCACGGCTGACGGTAAGAGCTACGACGCAGTGTATGTCGCGGGCGATACAAGGAGCGACCTTGCCGTCATAAAGGCATCGGCTACCGACTTAAAGCCCGCCGAATTCGGTAATTCTGCAGAGGTCACGGTCGGCGAAAAGGCATATGCCGTGGGATGTACGGCAGGTTCATACGAAAAGGCGGTCCTTACCGGAGGAATAGTGTCCTCGGTAACAAGAAGGGTGCAGAGTGCCTCCACTTCATATTCGGCAAAGTTTATTCAGACCGACTCGGCAATAAATCCCGGCTCGTCTGGAGGAGCGCTTTCCAACGAATACGGTCAGGTGATAGGAATAACATCATCAAAATACGCGGGAAACGTTTACGACAGTATCGGATTTGCCATACCGTCCAACTCCGCCGTTGAGATCGCAAACCTTCTTATAGAAAACGGATATGTCAAAGGACGTGCCAAGCTCGGAATAAGCTATACCGAAAACACCGAAGTTATGTCAAAGATAGACGGCAGCGTAAAGGCGGGCTTGAAAATAGCGGCG
>CAKRVQ010000156.1 GCA_934408795.1 uncultured Eubacteriales bacterium | reverse complement strand
GAAGAGGGATGCCACTCGCATTTAAGGTTTGCGAACACCGAAAAATACGATCGCACGGTTGAGGAGTTTGTTGCCGATGTTCGGTCGTAAATTTGCCGTATTCACGGTCGACGCCGAAGAATTCGGAGAGACGGAATGTGTGAAGTACTCCTCCCTCCGTGCCGAAGATGATATGATGGACGGATTGTCAAGATATATCGATCTGATCGAAGGATACGGAATAAAAGGCACCGTGTTCTCCCTGCTCGGCACCGCCGAAAAATATCGCGGACTGTTATCCGAACTTGCCGAAAAAGGGCACGAGATCGCTCTGCACGGGTACCGCCACACCGCTCCCATGCTCATTGAACCGCATAACTTCGGAAAAGAGACCGCTCTTGCCAAAGAAAGTCTGAGTCAGATGTTCGGCTGCGAGATAAAGGGATTTCGCGCACCCTGCTTCAGTCTTGACACCGAGCGTCTCGACATAATAAAAGGCCTCGGCTTCGCATACGATGCAAGCTTTATGAATTTTTCACCTGCAAGGCATCACGCCTCACCCGACTTCTCAAATTGGAATTCGCTTGCCGATAATGTATATGAACTGGACGGCTTTTTTGAATTCGGGCTTGTGACGGGGCACCTGTTCGGGGCAAAGTTTCCCGCATCGGGCGGAGGGTATTTAAGACTCATGAGCGATTTCCTTTTCAAGCCCTTCATCAGGCAATGCATTAAAAACGCCGACTGCTATGTTTTCTACCTACATCCGTTTGAATTCTCTGAAAAGCGGGCAGCCGATCTCAAAGGCGCAAAGGCTTACGACAAGTTCTATCTGACACACGGTATCTCCGGGTTCGTTGATAAGGTCCGCTTTTTGATATCGGAGCTTGCGGGTCAGGGCTTTGAGTTTGTCACCTTTTCAGAGCTTTCCGAGCTTTGCGGTGAGCATTCCGAAGCGGATGCCCGCACGAATAATCAGTCGGGAACCGAACCGTTGTCGGTTCTGACGGGTCGGTCTTCGCTCATACCGCGTTAAGACGCTTGCGAACACGACAAACCGACAGGTATCGGTCAGGCGTCGTCAAACCGAAAAATGAATATGCCGACCGGGCATCGAATCGGCGGTGTTTACATAACACCGTCAAATGCTCGGTCGGCATTTTTCTTTTTTAAGTCGGCGGGGGTCGAACAAAACCAAAGCAACAAGCGAATCGCAGGCAGCGCCGCGACGCGCCGAAGGCGCGGCAAACGGGCATCGGTACACTCTCATTTTCCGAAAGTTCCGCTTTTCAACAGGGCAATATTCCTTTATCACGCCCCGCCGCCCGTTTCGCGCCCTTCTTAAGAAGGGCGCGCGGCGCTGCCTGCGGTTTGGTTGCTGCCTTTGACTGCCGCGGGTTAAAGCACCCCGCCGTCTTCGTCGGGCTGTTCTTGCTCAGCTTGCGGCTTCCCATTGCAGACTGCGGCAATCACCGCAGATTCACGGGTTTCATATCTTCAGCAGTAAGGCGACTGCAGGCATTGTAGCGATCGAAACGAGTGTGCTCACGGCGACAAGCTTGCCCGAATAAGCGGCGTCACAGTCGTGAAGCTCGGCGAACATCGTTGTAAGCGCCGCCGCGGGAGTGGAGCAGAGGATCAGGACTACCGCCGTCAGATCGCCGTTCAGGATACCGAAAGCCACGAGAATCCGCATTATTCCCCACATCATAACGGGGAAAGCGATAAGTCTGACCGCAAGAAAACGGTAAAGGTACCTGTCCTTAAACGCCGCGCCGAGTTTCACATCGGCAAGCTTTGCTCCTATTACCGCCATGGAAAGCGGTGCGACGGTTCCTTTCAATACCGTAATGACATTATAAAGCATTGTGATAAGGCTCGGAACAAATCCGTCCTTTCCGAGAACGGACTGTATCCATCCGCCCGCGCCGGTCAGATAGAGCAGCATACCGAAAAGGATAGGCAGCACCGCGGGATTTATGAACATCTTTTTCGCTGAAATGTATTTTCTGTCGTCGGTATAGATCAATCTGCCGAGTGAAAAGGCGAAGATGTTGAACCACACGACATAAACGCTTGCATATATGGTGAACTCATCGCCGAACACATCATTGATGACCGGTATGCCCATATAGCCCGCATTTGAAAAGATGACGGCAAATCTCAGCACCCGCCGAAGCTTTTCGGGGGCCTTAGTGAAAAGTCCGCGGGCTATCAGATAAAAAAGCAGATGAGCGACAAACGCCAATATGAACACCTTTACTATGCCCTCAAAGACCGCGGGGTCGAATCGGACAAGAAATCCGTGGATAAACATGGCACCCTGTGCAATATAAAGGACATAGACCGAGAGGGCTTTTGCAAAGCCCTCTCCCGCCAATCCCGTCTTTTTAAGTGCGAATCCCGGGACCATATACAAAAACAATGTCATTACCGAGATGAACAACAGTGAAATGTTTATCATTTATTTCTGCTCCGATTGTTTTATAGAGTCAAAATAAGCCCGTTTTGCCCATGCCGCGTGCCGACGGAAGGCCGCCTTGCCGACATCAGTTGCCGCACTCAACGCTTATTTCGTTAAAGAGGCCGAGAATATCCGCGACCTCGGTCGCAGCCTTATCCGCTCCGTCGCGATCCAAAACCACCGCGCCTTCGTGCATCATCACTATACGGTCGCCGTATTTGACCGCAAAGCGGAGATTATGGGTCACCATAACGGCGGTGAGCTTTTTTTCCTTGACTATTTTGTCGGTGAGCTCCATTACCGTTTCCGCCGTTTTCGGATCGAGCGCCGCAGTATGCTCGTCAAGCAGCAAAAGGTCTATGGGGGTCATTGTGCTCATAAGAAGCGACAAAGCCTGCCTTTGACCGCCCGAAAGCAGACCCACCGGCATATTCATCTTGTCCTCAAGTCCGAGTCCGAGTGATGCCGCTTCCTCCCTGAACTTCTTTTCGGCGCCGCGGTCGAGTGCCGCAGTCAAGCCGTAACGCTTTCCCTTATTTGCGGCGAGCGACATATTCTCATATATCGTCATTTCGGGCACGGTGCCGACCGACGGGTCCTGAAAGACCCTGCCTATGCGCCTTGCTCTTTTGTATTCGGGCTCGGCGGTGATATCCTTTCCGTCAAGCAGGACCTTTCCGCCCTCTGTCGGAAGACTGCCGCCGATTATGTTGAGCATGGTCGTCTTTCCCGAGCCGTTCGATCCCACTATCGAGACAAAAGAACCTTTTTTCACCTTGAAAGAGAAGCCCTTGAACAGTCGGTTTTCATTGACCGTACCGACTCCGTACACCTTATCGACATCAATAAGTTCAATCATCTTCGGGCGACCTCCTTCATTCCCGCGGCAAGCTTTCTTGTTGAGATAAATTTCGATATCTTACCGTTGAATATCAGTATCAGCGCAAAAAGGACGGCGTTCATAAGCTTTAAGTATATGCCCTCACTGTCGACAAGCACCAGATAATTAAGGCATAGAGAATATACTATCGCTCCGAATATGACCGCGGTGGTATCCTTGATCTTTCGTGCCGACGAAAACACCGCCGTTCCTATTATGACCGATGCCAAAGCAAGGACCACCTTGCCGCTGCCCGAGGTGTTGTCGTACTGGGAGTAAAGCTGAGCATACAAGGCACCCGAGACCGAGACAAATCCGTTTGCCATAGCGAGTCCGAGTATTTTGTATGATCCGGGATTTTTCCCGAGAGAAACGACCAGCTTTTCGTTTCCTCCCGTTGCTTTAAGCATATAACCGACCTTCGTTTTAAGGAAAAGATCGATAAGTATCTTTACGATCAGTGCCGACGCAAGAAGGATAAGAAGGATTGCATGGTCTTTTCCCGACTTGCCGAACACATTCCCGACGGTGCCGTCAAACATACCCGAAAGGTTTTTGCTTCTGTATGAAAATATGGTCGTCGTATATCCGTTATCGGTAAGAAGCTTTGTCATTGCAAGTGTAACCGAAAGC
>CAKRVQ010000155.1 GCA_934408795.1 uncultured Eubacteriales bacterium | reverse complement strand
CGCGATGCCTCACTGCAGTCTGCACCTTCCCCTGCCGATTCTTCATCCTGCTTTTTGATGATGTCATCTTCACCCGTTTATTCCGCCTTTTTTCTCAATGACGCCACTCTTCACCGACAATGCCGTCCACACCTGACGGCAGTATGTGTCTCCTCGCCCAACCCGAAAACAAAGCTCCGAAACAACACAAGAGCGGCCTTTCGTAAACGAAAGACCGCTTTTTTAATATCAACCGAATCAGAGGCAGAGCCTCCTGTAACCGAGTCCGACACTTATCAATACCTTGTGAATTCGCGCCTGCCGAGCCTGTGAAGCTCATCGAACCATTTACGGTGATCGGAAACGCGATAGTCGGAGTACTTCCCGTCATCTTCGGACTTTATGATTCTGCAGGGAATGAAAACATCATTGTTGACGATAGCCTTCATTACCGCACCGTGACCCTTTACAATAAAAAAATTATTGTTATGGCAGCAGATGATCACCTCATCACCGTCATCCTCGCAGTTCTCGGTCGGGAGCAGACGCGGCGGATATATATATGCGTTGCTTGCAAGCTTGCCCTCACACCCCGCTATTATCAGCTCTGCCGCCTCTGCAGGCGACGCCGCGGTGGTATCAACTATCAGGTCATAGTTTGTCATATCGTATATGTTAACACCGTACATATCGAAGTATCTTGAATTCTCACTGTGCTTGCGTTCAATGTTGCTCTTCTTCATTTCCTCTATTGAAGAATACGATTCGCCCGACCGCCTGTCATTGAATATACGCTCCGCGGTCACATCTATCGCAGCCGACAGATACACCTTAAAAGTACCTGCGGTAAAATGCCACGCCATCCTTGAATCGACTATCAGGTTGCCGGGCTTTTCCGAGAGAGCGACAAGTCCGTCGTCTATCTCTTTGTCGATCTCGGGATGCTCCGCCATATAGAGGTTCATCTCTTTAATGTCATTTATTCCGCGACTTGCCGCTATTTCGCGGCATATTTTACCCGTTGAGTATATTTCGCATCCCTTTCTCTCGGCAATAAGCTTGCCGACGGTACTTTTTCCGCTGCCGAGATCCCCCGTGAGCGATATTCTGTATTCCATAGTTTTCCCAATCCTCAAAACTGTATTTTTACCCTTTTCAATTGTTTGTATTATTGTATAATATTCTTCACTTAAAATCAATAGCGGCGGCGTATGTTTTTGTGCTTCGTTTTTTCATCGCAGTGGGCAATATCATTTCTTTGAGCGACCCTCAAAAGCATAAGCGGGGCGGTATGGCGGAGAGGCGGTACAACTGAAGGGTATGGCGAAATGGCGTAATGGCGGTATGGCAGCGGTACCCGCAGTTTAACAGTATCGGCATAACAACGGGATGCGAGGAAAAACAAAAGAGGCGCGGGGTGTGACCCCCGCGCCGAAAGAAATCAATCCTCGTCACAGAAAACCTTTTTTATTGCATCCAGATAGCCGTAGCCGTAGAGATAGTCCGGTTCAAGATAGCTCGTCTCTGTCCACTCGTTCCAACTGTTCACGGTTATAAGCGGAGCCGCGAGCGGATGAGTGTCAACAAATTTCTTTACCCTCTCAAGCGCCTTTTCGAAATTCTCGGGGGTATTGTTTTTTACTACTCCCGGGCGGAATTTTCTGAATCTCGGGTTATTGTCCCAACCCACCGATATGTGCGGGAAATAATTGCCCTCATAACGGTTGTAAAAATCCTCCCACGCCTTTTCGGCATCATCGGTGATGTCGTTGTAATCCCTGTCCACATTCACAAAATGTGCATACTGATAACTTGTGGCACTGTCGAATCCGAGTATTTTTGCAAGGGATGCGGTATCGACTCCCGAGTCGGCGTTGGTATCTACGCCGCTCAGATTGTGCCTGACATCTCCCCACTGTGTTATTTGCAGATGAATACCGGGCAATCCCGCTTTGACGCATTTTTCGCGCAAACAGTCAAGCTTTCTCTTGGTATTCTCAACACCGCCGAGACCTTTGACAAGGTTGTCTATATCATATATCATAAACACCGGCTTGCCGTCGATCTTATAATACAACTCGTGTGTAAAGTATTTTGATATGAGTCTGTCACATACAATGTCAAACTGTTCCTCGTCCTGGGAGCCTGCCCAAACAAGTGCCTCTCCGCCGGGGGTTGACGAAACGCGCACATCCCAGCATGAGTTTGCGTCGTGATTTGCCCACATAAGATAGAACTTCATTCTGTTATTGTTCTTCGCCTTCAAAAAGCCGTTATCAAGGCAGTTTTCAAGGAACGGACGCTTATCATACCAGTACCAATCGTAAATAAACACATTGACACCGTGATCGGCGGCAGCATCTATTTCCATCTGCATTACATAGGGATCGGCTTCATTCACATATCCCCAAACAGGCTGACGCTTTTCGCTCCACTCGGGGTAGTCGCGCTTTTCATCCTTCACCGTCTGCCATTCGCCGTACCCGTCGGGCCAAAAGATCCTCGTCCGCAGCTCGTCGCCCGTGAAAGCGGGCCACACATAAGCCGCTATGTCGTACTTGCTCATAGTTTTCCTCCCTGTGATATTGTTTTGTAATATCGCGTTACGGCATCGGGCAACGGGCGGTAAGCGCTCCGTCTCCCGATGATCGTAATTTTCACGCTCATAGTAACATTGCAAAACTGCGGTGTCAATGGCATTTTCGCTCATAAACTGTCTTTTTGTTCAATATATCCGTCGGCAGACGCGACGGGTGATGAGGGGCAAAAACGCCGTATATATTTATCCTCCCCTAATGCCGTGCCGCACTGTCATTTTCCGCATCGATGATCTCTGAGACAGAGAAAGATAGAAACAAAAAAAGCACGGTGCAATGCCGTGCTGCAAAATCCGAGGGCGGGCATATTGCCCGCCCGTTCAGTTATTCTTTTACGATCTTTACCCTTGAGCCGTTGCCGAGCGCGGCTGCGTTCGCATCATCGGTATCAAGATGCATTTCAAGTCTGAACTTATCGCTCACCCGCACCTGAACATCAAAAAACCTTGTTCTGCGCTCACCCTCGGCATCAACGGTAACATAATCGTTATCTTTAACACCGAAGCGTTCACCGTCCTCAAGGGACATATGGATATGCCTGTTTGCAATTATGCAGCCCTCTTTAAGGGTAACCACGCCCTTGGGCCCTATTATGGTTATCGGAGCCGAACCTGCCAGCTTACCGGATTCCCTCACCGGCGGTTTCACTTTAAGGGTATAGGAATCGGTTCTGCTGATCTCCACCTGTGACGCCGAGCGCAGCGGTCCCAAGACTCTTACATTTTCGATAGGTCTGAGCGACGGTCCCACGATCGTGAGTGTCTCTTTGCAGGCATATTGACCGGGTTGTGAAAGATCCTTAAGAGGATTAAGCTCGTAGCCCTTTCCGAAAAGGATGTCGGCATCCTCCCTGTTCAGATGAATATGGCGATTTGACACGCCTACGGGCACGGTGTTATCGTTGTTTTCCGAAGCCGAAAGCGCCTTTATGACCGCTTCGGTTATCGCGGCAATGTTCATTTCCATATCCTGTCCCCTTTATATAATGCGGAAGCTGTCCGCCGCGACGCAGCGACGCTTGCGGGTAAAGCTCCTTGCGGAGGTCAATCCCTCGCCGGTAGGTCCGGCTATCGTAAATGTCGTATGACCCTCGCCGCCGAATCCGATACCTGCATATGACGGAGCATTTTTAACGAAAATCGTAGTCTCGACCGCCCGCGCAAATCTCGTAAGATTATCAATGTTCTTTGAGTGCATATGAGCGGTGTGACGATTTCCGTGTTCGGCTTTGACCGCCAGCTCGATCGCCTCATCTATATCTCCCACGCTGACTATCGGAAGTATGGGCATCATAAGCTCCTGCTGAACAAAGGGATGATCAAACCCGGTTTCGCATATAAGGCAGCGCTTGCCTTCGGGGAGCTCCTTGCCGAGCATTCTGTATATT
>CAKRVQ010000154.1 GCA_934408795.1 uncultured Eubacteriales bacterium | reverse complement strand
GGTCGCTGACCGATCGGGTTGCGGCTCGGGCTCAGGTTCGGATTCGGATTCGGGTTCGGGTTCGGATTCGGGTTCGGGTTCCGCAGTCAGCCCGCGCGGATTACAGGTCTACTTATAAAAAGAAAACAGGAGCCTTACGCTGCGGAAAAACTTTTCTGCGGTCGTCGGCTTTTTTTCGGTAAAACCGATATCTCCGCCAGAAAACAGGCAATCTTCCGCGATCAGAATATCCTTATAGTAATACTTTACGCTGCCGACGATCTCTCCTGCGTTTATAGGTGCGTATATAAATCCGTTCAGCTCGGCTTTGCAGGTTATATATTTGCGGCAATCATCATTGATCCCCGCAAGCCTTTTCGGAACCGCAATACTGACAAGGGAAACATCGCTTCCGACGACGGGAATCGCGGAGTTTTCGGGTGTGAAGGTTATATCGCAGCAGGCTGTGTTTTCCAGACCGTAATCAAGCAGAGTACGGTGATCCTTCCAGTCGTCGGGATCGCTGAGCGTTACCGCTATTATGAGCTTAGCATCGCGCCTTGCCGCCGTGACAAGACATCTTCCGCTTTTCTTCGTGTATCCCGTTTTACCGCCCAACATACCGCTGTAGTCGGTAAGCAGCTTGTTGTGATTTGAGAATGTCGCGGTGCGCGAGGGAGTACCGAATGTAACCTCGGTCTTAACTGTCGCCGCTGCCTCCCTGAATTCCTTATTGAGCATTGCCTCCGCCATCAGGAGCGACATATCGTACGCGGTTGAGGAGTGACCCTCGGCATCAAGCCCCGACGGGGTCACAAAGAGGGTGTTGCGCATACCTATTTCCTTTGCTCTTTTATTCATAAGTTCGGCAAAGGCTTCGCAGCTGCCCGAGACTGCTTCGGCAGCGGCGGTCGCGGCATCGTTTCCCGATTCAAGGAGCATACCGAGTAAAAGGGTGCGTTTTGTTATTTCGTCTCCCGCACGCAGGCCGATCGAGGAGCCCTCGGTTCCGGCGGCATTTTTTGAAACGGTGACGGTATCATCCAGTCCGCCGCTTTCAATAAGCAGCAGAGAGGTCATTATTTTGGTCGTGCTCGCCATCGGAAGCTTTCTGTCGGCATCCTTTTCATAGAGCACATCAAGCGTTAAGCCGTTTATTACGACCGCGGACTTTGCGGAGACCGACGGTTCGTTATCTGCGGCGGCGGTAAATGTCGATACTGACACCAAGATCATGATAACCGACATCAGCACCGCGACTCTTTTCAGTCTCATAGATAAACCTCCTATGGATTACGATCGGAGATGACCATAATAATAAATATGGTCTATCCTACTCGGTAATTCTTAAAGGTTTAAAAATGAATCGCTTGATTATGCCGACTGTCGATTTGTTCGAAAGACCTCGACAGGCGCCGAAACACCGTGCAGACTTTTTTCGGAGGCTGCAGGATGAGGAACCGTTAATGCCGTGCGGCAGAGTTAGTATCCGTTGTGGCTTAATCTATAGTGTCGGTAAGATCGGCGGTATTTATCTTCCCGACATCGGAACCCGCCGTGAAGTCATCTTCATTATACTCTTCTTTACCGAAAAGCGAACGCACCTTATCAAAAAGTTCGGGCAGCATGGCAATGGCCTTGTCCACCGCCGTAAGTTCGCTGGTGATAGGTACTATTCGCACATTGTCATTCTTTATAACGATGAACGCGACAGGCGAGATCGTTACGCCCGCACCGCCGCCGCCGCCGAAAAGAGGCGTCTGGGTGGTCTTGGACGGAAAATCCGAACCGCCCGTTGCAAGACCGAAGGAGACCTTCGAAACGGGTATCACCGTGATATCGCCCTGCTTGATCGCATCGCCGATGATGGTGTCGGCGCTTGTCATGGTTTTGAGCTTTTCAAGGGTAACATTCATAATTTCGGTCAAATTCTTTTCTGACATATCGGTTTCTCCTTAATAAATTATAATATTCGGCATCGGGATCGCCTGACTGCCGAAAGACCGTTTCGGCATCCGACTGCGTCTTCGGAGAAAAAGCTCCGTGCGCAACATTCCCGATTTAAAAGCATGCCTCGGTTTTATTCCGCGTCCTCTTTCTCAACTTCGTCCATAGTAAGCTGACTCCCGACATCGCCGGTTTTGACATCCTCGGGAGGGACGGGCAGCTCGGAGAGCGACGAGAGTGAAAAGCAGCGTAAAAACTGGTCGGTGGTACCGTATATAAGAGGAAGCCCCGGCAGCTCAAGCCGACCTTTTTCCTCAAGCAGTCCCTTTTCGACAAGCGATGAGATCACACCCGAACAATCAACTCCTCTTACCTGTTCGACATACGATCTGGTAACGGGCTGATTATACGCCACCACGGCGAGCACCTCAAGGGCTGCCTGAGACAAGGGGGCGCGGCGCCTCAGATCCATGACCGTGCGTATCGCGTCCGCGTACTTTCGGCGGCTTGCAAGCTGATAACTGTTTTCAAGTCTCAACAACATAAGGCCGCTTCCCGAGTCCTCAAGCCTGTCGGCAAGCATTGTCATTATTTTGTCCAATTCATCGGGTTCTATTTCAAGAGCATCACATATTCTGAGCGCTTCTACCGATTCTCCGCAGGCAAAAAGTATTGCCTCACAACAGGAGACCATCTCATTTATATTCAATGTAATCCTCCTCACGGAAATCTTTTTTTGAGTTAACGGCAGTGATCGAGGCGGTTTCTCCGCTTCCCTCTATCTTCACGCGATTCCCTTTGCACAACTCAAGAATAGCAAGAAATGTTGCGATCAGTTCACTGCGGCTGGATGCCTCCTCAAAGAAGGTGTAAACTCTGTTCTTCCTGCCCGGTTTGAGCCTCTTCAGTACACTTACTATCTTTGAAGAAACGGACACGATCTTTCTTGCTACGATCTTGGTGAACGCAGTGGGTGGGGGAGGCAGGCGCCTTTTTCCTCTGCCTATTGCGGATATGTAAGCTTCAAGGATCACCGCACTGTCGTGAACATCGACATACGTGCGGTCACACTCTATGTGCTCCGCAGGCTTTACGAATGTATCGAATCCCGAGGTCATATCGGAGAGCATTGCCGCCGCTCTGCGGCATCTGTCATACTCCATGAGTTCTTCCTGAAGCTTTACCTTAAGCTCTTCCGCTTCCTCATGCTTCGGAAGGAGAAATGCGGTCTTAAGATAAATGAGTCTCGATGACATTTCAAGAAATTCGCTCGCAACATCCATACTTCTGAGCTGCATGGCTCTGACCTGTTCGACATACTGATCGACGAGAACCGAAAGCTCAATGTCGCATATATTGAGCTTGTTTTTTGAGATAAGGTAGAGCAGAAGGTCGAGCGGTCCTTCAAAGCCGTCGAGCCGATAAGAGAGCTTGTCCATAGTCATCAACACCTATTTGAGACCGAAGATCGGAAGAAACAGGTTTATCATACCGTCCAATATTGCGGCTCCGACGGTTTCGGTCACATTTCCGAATGCTCCTGTCGCGCACAGCGCTATTATAATGATGAATGAATAGCGTTCAAGCTGCATCATTTTATAATAGGCACGGTCAGGCAGGAACGCGGTGAGTATACGCGAGCCGTCAAGCGGGGGAATCGGAATAAAGTTGAATACGGCAAGCGAGACATTCGTGGATGCAAAGAACCAAAAAATGTCCAAAAGCACGGTTGTTACAATATACCCCAAAACAAGCTTGGAATAAAGAAAATAGGTAAGCACATACAAGAATACCGAAACGAGCGCCGCAAGCAAATTCGTCACGGGACCGGCAAGGGCAACAAGCGCCATATCCGTCTTAGGTCTCTTAAAGAAGCGCATACTGACGGGGACGGGCTTTGCCCATCCGAATCCGAAAAGGACGATTGAAAGCGCGCCGTACCAATCCATATGTGAGAAAGGATTGAGTGTGAGTCTGCCTGCTGTCTTGGCGGTGGGGTCCCCGAGCTTATACGCGACGAATCCGTGCGCACATTCGTGC
>CAKRVQ010000153.1 GCA_934408795.1 uncultured Eubacteriales bacterium | reverse complement strand
AGCCTGCTTTCTGACCGATCGCGACATATATGCAAATAACATTCTTACCCTTTTGATTAAGGATCGTATCGACTGCAATAGCGGTCTTACCCGTCTGACGGTCACCTATTATAAGTTCGCGCTGACCTTTTCCTATAGGAAACATTGAGTCAATGGTCAGTATACCCGTTTCAAGGGGTTTACACACGGGTGCACGGTCTATTATAGACGGTGCAGATGCCTCTGCGGGAAAATGAGCGGTCGATTCTATTTCACCGAGTCCGTCAATAGGACTGCCGAGTGCGTTGACGGCTCTGCCGAGAAAAGCATCTCCTACGGGGACGCCAGCGTTTTTACCCGTTCCGACAACCCTGTCTCCCGCTCTCACATCGGTATCGTCTCCGAAAATAATGCATCCGACGGAATCCTTCTTGAGTTCGAGGGCCATTGCCTTGACACCGGATTCAAACATAAGAATCTCTCCGTAGAACACCGTGTCAAGTCCCGTTACCTCGGCTATTCCGTCGCTCATGGATGCGACAAAGCCGACATCGCTGCTCTTTGCGGCGAGATGAAATTCATCTGCGGTCGCGCGAAGCATGGATATCACATTTCCGCGGCCCTCAGATACGGCTTTACCGAATTTTTCTCTCAGCTGACCGAGTCTGCCATCAGCACTCCAGTCATAAAGCTCGGAGCCGTAACTCAAGCGGAATCCGCTTCTGACGGAATCATCCTTAACGACTTCGATCTCCGGCAGCACGCCGTGCCTCTTCTCAATAAACTCGGCAAGCGCCCGCTTTTGGGTGTCGGTAGGCTCGGTAACGCAATAGATCACTGCCTTTGCGGGCTTAATTGAGTTCATCCGGCTCTTCCTTTCCGGCGGCGATGAAACGATCGTAAAGCGCCTTGTCGTGTTCGGGGGTACTATCCTCTGCGACAAGCTTTTCGGTTGCTTCAACTACCATATAGGCGATATCCTTTTCGGCAGATGCGATGATCTTCTGCTTTTGCCGTTCGCCCTCATTGCGGGCTTTTTCGATGATCTGCTTTGCCTGCTCTTTCGCCTTGGCAATATGCTCGCCTGCTGCGGCAGCCGACTCGCTTTCGGCAGCGGAAATTTTTTCTCTCACCGTTTGCTCCGCAGCCGAGAGTTTTTCGGAATACTCCGCTTTAAGCTTTTCGGATTTTTCGGTGTTTTTCTTTATGTTCTCTTCAAGCTCTTCGTAATGATGCTTTCTTTCTTCGATAAACTTCTTAACGGGTTTGAACAATATGAGGTACAATCCGCCCGTCAATATTGCAAAGTTAAGAAGGTGCAGCAATATCTGCTGCCAATCTATATTAAGCGGCATAGTAACGCTCCTTGATTACAGAACAAAGATAATGAGTATGGCAACGACAAGTGCATAAATAACGACTGTTTCGATAAAGACAAGTCCGAGCATCATTGAGCTCTTGATGCCGCTTTCGGCTTCGGGCTGGCGTGCGATACTCTCGTTTGTTTTGGATATTGTCATACCCATTGCTATTGCTGCGGCGGTCGCGACAAGGCCGACTGCGGCGGCTGCCGCAACTGCTTTTGCGGATTTTGAATTATCGGTCACGGACTCTTCCGTTCCGTCGGTCTGTGTCTGATCGGTCTCGGCGGTCACCGCGGTATTTGAAACGGTATTTTCATCGGCTGCCGATGCCGAAAACGCAAAGAATGTGCAAAGTGACAATGCGAGCACCGTGACGGTTACGATCGATATTATTCTTTTCATTATAATGTTCCTCCCTGATCAACGGGTGCGCTTTTTATGCCGCGACGCCCTTTTGTCTTTTTATTCTTTCTCGGTTCGACGGCTTCGCCGTAGAAAACCGAAGTAAGCGTGATCAAAACATATGTCTGAACCAGTGCGTGCAGCACGGTAAACATAAGGCCCACCGCAACAGGCAGTACTATACTGAGTGAGATCGTATAATAAACAAGCTCGGTCACGAGCAATCCGCTCAAAAGTGCTCCGAACATACGGAAGCTCATTGAAACGGGAAGCGAAAAATCCTTCAGCACGCTGCCTGCTCCTTTCAGTCCGTTGTGGACTATTCCCCCGTCCAATATCACAAGATACGAAAGGCACCCGAGGGAAAGCGCAGCGTTTATATCCGAAAGCGGCGCGGGCAGGCTTACGGATATACCGTTTACATTTACCGCCTGAACACCGAACAGTTCGAATATCGTTCCGAAGAAAATGTAAAGACCCGCCGAGAAAATGTATGCACTCAAAAACGAATTGTGATGCGGCGAATTCTTCTTTGCGGTGTCATCAAAGAATTCAACACACTTTTCGACGATCGATTGAAAGGCGCCCGGTACATATTTAAATCTCGGGACCGCGAATATCCTTATAAGCGCCGCGATAAGAAGCAGCATCGCCGTAACTATATACGCCGAGACGACCGAAGGATTTACGGTCATAATGCCGAACAGGTTGATACCGTCCGTTTCGTGCAGCACGGCGTTGTTCATAAGCTCGTTTACGCTTTCCCTGCGTCTGTCCGGGTCAGCCGCAAGAAAGGCACCGATGAGAACGACGGCGCAGAAAACGATCAGTGCGACTACCACCGCGACCGTTCGCTTTTTATCATCGGATTTCATTAGCATCACCTCAACCACAATAAACTAAAACTCCGACAAACACGGATCGGGTCCCGTCGGAAACGAGGGCTTGTCTGACCGCGTACTGCAATATTATTTGCACAGTTTCGGGGTTTGATGTATTTTTTGATCAAAAGGCTCCTGTCCCATTCCGACAAAGCGCTTTGCCGAACCGACAAACACGTATCATCCATCAAGGTCGGACCTTCGCAGTGCTGTATCGCAACGGATGCCTTTATGATTGTTAACATTATATCACTTATGAAAAGAAAAATAAAGGTCGTTCGGGTCAACGATAATAACAAATATATTGAGCCGTTTTCATTATTTTATGTTGAAAAATGCGATATGCTATCATACTGAAAAATAAAGGCAAAACAAACTCTTGACAAGACGAAAAAAAAGTATATAATGGTATTGTTGCATTGAGGAATAGTGTAACGGTAGCACGACAGACTCTGACTCTGTTTGTTGGGGTTCGAATCCCTATTCCTCAGCCAAAAACCTTCCAGAACTTTGTTCGGGAAGGTTTTACTTTTTCACTTTTCATTCTTCACTTTTCACTAAACCGGTCCGGGAAGGTTTTTGGAAGTTATAAGTAATAGTGAACAGTGAAGAAGCAAGGTGGCTTTTCGCCCGGCGAAAAGCGATTTTATAAAAAAGTATAAGGGGCGAGGCGGTATGACGGAAAGTGCATTGATGGTAAAGTCAAAAGTTTTTGCGTTAAAAGTCATTCGTGTGTGTCGGGTGCTGCGCGAGGCAAAATGCGAAAGCGCACTTATCGGTCAGCTTTTGCGCTCCGGAACAAGCATAGGCGCGAACATTCGAGAAGCCTTTTATGCGCACGGAAAAGCAGTCGAATATTTCACTCCATTATTTCAATAACTATTTCGGAGATACAATACATATAAAGCTCCTGTTCTTCAAAACGGGAGCTTTTCGGTTATAGGTGAATTCTCTTGTTTTACCTATTGAAAATCAATTCGCTCTGTGGTATAAGAGAAGGTGTGCGGCGCGGGATGATCTCGTCAGGGCGCCGCATTCTATTCTTCGGAGGATGTCCGCATATGGCAGATGAATCATTAAATATCACGGGAACGGGCGGCGAAATTCAGATGACGCACGGTTCCCTGTGGAAAAATATGTTGTTTTTCAGCGTTCCGCTTATGTTGTCCCAGCTTTTGCAGGTGCTGTTCAATATGGCGGATGTGGCGGTCGTAGGTAAGTTTTCAAGTGCCGAAGCATTGGGAGCAGTCGGTTCTACCACGATCCTTGTATCATTGTTCACGGGATTTCTTATCGGTATGGGCAGTGCCGTCAATGTCCGTGTGGCGCAGCATCTCGGCGCCCGCAACAAG
>CAKRVQ010000152.1 GCA_934408795.1 uncultured Eubacteriales bacterium | reverse complement strand
GAAGAGGACAAGGTGTACGGGATCCAAAAGATCGCCGAGCCGCTCGGAGTCATTGCGGCGGTCATACCCACCACAAACCCCACATCTACTGCGATCTTTAAATGCCTGCTTGCGCTTAAAACACGCAACGCCATAATAATCAGCCCTCATCCGAGAGCTAAAAAGTCTACCGCTGCCGCCGCAAAGGTGGTTCTTGATGCAGCGGTCGCAGCCGGCGCACCCGAGGGGATCATCAACTGGATAGATGTTCCGAGCCTTGATATGACAAATCTTGTTATGAAAGAGGCGGATATCATACTTGCCACCGGAGGCCCCGGAATGGTAAAGGCTGCATACTCCTCAGGCAAGCCTGCACTCGGCGTCGGAGCCGGAAACACCCCCGCTATTATCGACGAGAGTGCGGATATCGTTCTTGCAGTCAGCTCCATAATCCATTCCAAGACATTTGATAACGGTATGATCTGCGCTTCGGAGCAGTCGGTTATCGTTCATAAGAATGTTTATGACGGCGTAAAGACCGAGTTTGCAAACCGAGGCTGCTATTTCCTTAACCCCGCGGAGACCGAAAAGGTCAGAAAGACAATAATCATCAACGGTTCGCTCAACGCCAAGATAGTCGGCCAGCCCGCCGCTAAAATCGCCGAGCTTGCCGGAGTAAAGGTCCCCGAGGGAACCAAGATACTTATAGGCGAAGTCGAAAGCGTTGAGCTTTCCGAAGAATTCGCACACGAAAAGCTTTCGCCGGTGCTCGCAATGTACAAGGCAGAGGATATTGAGGATGCTTTCAAAAAAGCCGAGCATCTTATCGCCGACGGCGGTTACGGACACACCTCTTCCATTTATATCAACGAGACGACCGAAAGAGAAAAGCTTAACGAATTTGCCGAGAGAATGAAGACCTGCCGTATTCTCGTGAATACTCCTTCTTCACACGGCGGTCTCGGAGACCTCTATAACTTCAAGCTTACCCCGTCTCTGACACTCGGCTGCGGCTCTTGGGGCGGCAACAGCGTCAGCGAAAATGTCGGCGTGAAGCATTTGCTGAATATCAAGACAGTGGCTGAAAGGAGACAGAATATGCTTTGGTTCAGAGCGCCCGAAAAGGTCTATCTTAAGAAAGGCTGCCTGCCGGTTGCTCTTAATGAGCTGCGGCATGTTATGGATAAAAAGAGAGCCTTCGTCGTAACCGACAGTTTCCTCTATGAGCACGGCTACACCAAGCCGATAACAGATAAGCTCGATGAACTCGGTATAGTACATACCACATTCTTTGATGTAGCTCCCGACCCGACACTTGCCTGTGCAAAGGAAGGCGCCGCACAAATGGCTGCATTCAAGCCCGACTGCATCATAGCTCTCGGCGGCGGTTCCGCAATGGATGCCGGTAAGATCATGTGGGTGCTTTATGAGCATCCGGAAGTCGACTTTATGGATATGGCAATGCGCTTTATAGATATCCGTAAGCGTGTTTATACCTTCCCGAAGATGGGCGAAAAAGCCTACTTTATTGCTATCCCGACCTCTGCAGGTACCGGCTCCGAGGTGACCCCCTTTGCAGTCATAACCGATGAAAAGTCGGGAGTCAAATATCCGCTTGCCGACTATGAGCTGCTGCCCGATATGGCAATAATCGATACCGATTTCCATATGAGCGCACCCAAGGGACTTACCGCCGCTTCAGGTATAGATGCGGTCAGCCACGCGCTTGAGGCATACGCTTCGCTTATGGCGACCGATTATACCGACGGTCTTGCGCTCAAGGCACTCGATACCATATTCGAATACCTCCCCCGCGCATATGATAACGGCCAGACCGATGTCGAAGCCCGTGAAAAGATGGCTAACGCAGCTACAATGGCAGGTATGGCATTTGCAAACGCTTTCCTCGGTGTCTGCCACTCCATGGCGCATAAGCTCGGCGCTTTCCACCATATAGCACACGGTGTTGCCAACGCTTTGATGCTTGAAGAGGTGCTCCGCTTCAACGCATCCGAGGCTCCCGCCAAAATGGGTACCTTCTCGCAATACGATCATCCTCATACCCTCGCAAGGTATGCAGAGGTGGCCGACCACCTCGGTCTCGGCGGAAAGACAGATGAAGAGAAGCTTGAAAACCTCATAAAGGCAGTCAACGCTCTTAAGGATCGCGTCGGAATCAAAAAGACCATCAGAGACTATGTTCCCGACGAAAAGGACTTCCTTAACAGACTTGACGCCATGAGCGAGCAGGCATTCGACGATCAGTGCACGGGAGCCAATCCGCGTTATCCGCTCATAAGCGAGATCAAGCAGATGTATCTCAATGCATATTACGGCAACGCACACTTTACCGAAACCGAAAAGCCGACCGCCGCTATGCTTCCCGCAGCCGAAGATGAAGGCGACTTCAAAAAGGCATATCGCAGGGCAAAAAGCGGTCTTAAAAAGAACTGAAAGGGGAACGGTTTATGAATCTCGACAGAATTATCGCAGTAAGAAACAATAAAACGGTGTACCGTGACGGCGACCGTTGTCTGAAGGTCTTCAATGAGGATTATTCGAAGGCTGATGTCCTCAATGAGGCGCTCAATCAGGCGAGGGTCGAAGAAACCGGACTCCATATCCCGAAAATACTCGAAGTTACCGTCATCGACGGAAAGTGGACGATCGTAACAGAGTTTATAAAGGGTAAGACCCTGAGCGATCTTATGAAGGAAAATCCCGACAAGAAGGAAGAGTACCTGAAGCTTTTTGTGGATCTTCAGCTTGAGATGCACTCAAAGACCTGCCCGCTGCTCAATAAACTCAAAGATAAGATGAACAGAAAGATCAGCGAGACCGATCTTTCCGCAACCGTGAGGTATGATCTTCATACACGCCTTGAGGCAATGCCCAAGCACAATAAGCTTTGCCACGGCGACTTCAATCCGTCGAACATCATCATCACCGAGGACGGCACACCCTATATCCTCGACTGGTCGCACGCAACTCAGGGCAACGCCTCTGCAGACGCGGCAAGGACATATCTGCTTTTCTGGCTCAACGGAGATATTTCCGGCGCCGACGAGTACCTTAAACTGTTCTGCGATAAGAGCAATACCGCCAAACAGTATGTTCAGAAGTGGATGCCTATCGTAGCAGCCTCGCAGAGCGTAAAGGGAAATGCCGCCGAAAGAGAATTCCTGCACTCCTGGATCAATGTCGTTGATTATGAATAATGAGGTGTAACCAATGAAAATTACTGTTTGTATAGGCTCGTCCTGTCATATTAAAGGATCACGCCAGGTTGTTGAACAACTCCAGAATCTCATCAAGGAAAACGGTGTGGGAGATACCGTCGAACTCGCCGGAACCTTTTGTATGGGAAAATGCAGACAGGGTGTCTGTGTCACGGTCGATGATGAATTCTATTCGGTGACTCCGGACAGCACGGAGGAATTCTTTAACACCAATGTCCTCCCGAAGGTGAAGGGTTAATGATAGTCTTGATATGCGTCGGTTCCTCCTGCCACCTGAAGGGCTCCGAAAAAATAGTGGAGCTCTTTCAAAAGGAGATCGAAAAACGAAGACTTGATTCCGAGATTACACTTGCCGGCAGCTTTTGCACCGGCAGGTGTAATCGTGTCGGTGTGACCGTTACGGTAGACGATGAAGTCTATACCGGTGTCACCCCCGAAACCTTTAACGAGTTTTTTGAAGATAAAGTGATGAAGCATATCACCGAAGGAGAGAATTAACGGCTATGGAGTGCCTGACTCTTAAAAAATCAAACTGCAAAAATTGCTATAAGTGTATACGCTACTGTCCCGTTAAATCAATAAGATTTTCGGGAAATCAGGCATACATAATCGGCAATGAGTGCATAATGTGCGGTCATTGCTTTGTGGTCTGCCCTCAGGATGCCAAACAGATAGTGGACGAGACCGAAAAGGTAAAGGTTCTCCTGCAATCGGGGGACCCCGTTATCGTCAGCCTTGCACCCTCATTTGTCGCAAACTATGAGGGAGTCGG
>CAKRVQ010000151.1 GCA_934408795.1 uncultured Eubacteriales bacterium | reverse complement strand
ATCTCGGGCAGCGAGGGGCGCGACCCGATCGAGGACTTCAATATCATAAATAACGAGCTTCAAAAATTCAGTCCCGCACTCGCGGAAAAAAAGCAGATAGTCGTTGCGAACAAGTGCGATCTTACCGATGATGAAACGGTGGAGAACTACCGCAGGTATTTTAACGACAGAGGATATGAATTCTTTCCCGTTATGGCGGCTATTGCAGAGGGCACCGCTAAGGTTATTGACAGTGTTGCGGCATGCCTTTCATCTCTTCCTCCTGTCAAAGTGTTTGAGCCCGAGGCAGAGGTGCTGCCGAGCGCCGAGCAGCTCGCCGCCAAACGGCGTGAATTTACCGTGAAAAATGAGGACGGAGTGTTTGTCGTTGAGGCACCCTGGCTTTTGCGCGTGCTTGAAGGCGTTGATCCCGATGATTATGAATTGCTCCAGTATTTTCAGCGTGTTCTTGAGCAGACGGGTATCATCAAGGCGCTTGTCAAAGCGGGCGTAAAGGACGGAGATACCGTTTGCGTTTACGATATCGAGTTTAACTATGTTTCTTGAGACAGATAAACGGCAGCCTGTTGAAACGCTCAGCCCTTCGGTACTTGCATTTATGGGTGATGCGGTCTACGGTATGCTTGTAAGGGAAAAACTCTGTGAGGTCAATCGCCCGTCGGGGGAATTGCACAGACTTTCGGTTAAATTTGTAAGCGCCTCGTCGCAGAGTGAGGCATATAAGATTATCGGCGATCTGCTTACAGAAAAGGAGCAGGCGGTGTTCAAAAGGGGAAGGAACTTCAGAACCTCAAACACACCTAAGTCATCCACCGCCGCGCAGTATCATACCGCGACGGGTGTTGAGGCTCTTTTCGGATATCTTTATCTCAGCAATAATAACAGACGCGCGGTTGAACTGTTTGATGTGATATGGAATGCACAGTTGTCGGAAGCGCTGAATGCATCCCGATGAAAAGCTTTGCAGGCGGCATGGTAAAATTTCGGTTCGGGACAAGCTATCGCTTTTTGCCGCAGACTTTAGAGCGTAATATCGAACTCTTACGGCACGAAACCGAGAACATTGCTTTCCTGAAAAAAGATGATCATAGGAGAAGATTATATGCTGAAAAAAATCAGAAACCTGCTTGCAAAGCAACATTGGTATATCGCATATCCTGCCATTACCTTGGGCTGTGTGGTATATGCCCTCGGCTTTTCCGTTTTTTTGACACCCAATCGCATTTCTCCGGGCGGACTTTCGGGTATCGCCGTCATAATAAATTATCTTGTGCCTGTCGCGTCGACAGGTATGCTCATCCTGATACTCAATATACCCTTGATGGTATTGGGACTCGTGAAACTCGGCGGCAGATTTGTCATAAGAACGGTATATGCGGTCGTGGTCTCGTCACTCCTTATCGACATGGCGGAAAGATTGATAACTCCGTATTGTAAAAATGTTTTGCTTGCTGCGGTGGCGGGAGGCGTGCTGATGGGTATGGGGATTGCGATAATAATGTCCTACGGTGCGACGACAGGAGGCACCGATATCGCCGTTAAAATAATAAATAAAAAGTATCACCACCTGCCGTACGGAACTATATTTCTTGCTCTTGATACCGTGGTCGTCCTCCTTGCGACAGTTGCGTACCGTGACCTTGAAACGGCATTGTTCTCAATAGTGGCGATATTTGCCTCATCGGCTATCATCAATAAACTTTGCTACGGAAATGACGGCGGAAAACTTGTGTATGTAGTAACAAGGAATCACAGATTGCTCGCCGACGAAATAATGCGTGTTTCCGACCGCGGGGTAACACTCCTTGACGCAGTGGGAGGGTATACCGGGGACGAACTCAAGGTGATTATGTGCGCAGTCAGGAGATACGAGATATCAACAGTCACCGAAACGGTAAAAAGACTTGACCCCGACGCATTTGTTATCATTACGGATTCAAATGAAATAAGCGGGTTTGGGTTTACAAGATAAACGCCTATATATCGTCCGGCTGAATCACCGGGCACGGTATAATGCTGTACAACAGTGCGCTACGGAGCAGTACAATGCGGCGCAGTACGGTACGGTACAGTATCGCACGGGAAAGATGTTATAGGTACGGTGCGTTTCGGTATGAAGCAACAAGGAAGAATTGTAACCGAAAAAACAAAGCGGCGGCAGAATCCTTAAAAACTCTGCCGCCGTTAGGTATTACCGTTAGTTTATTTTGCATCCGTCATGGTCGCAATCACCGTCGGGATCATCATTGCCGGTGATCTCCGTTTCCGGATTTTCGTGCCTTTTATCTTCGCCGTTCGGGAAATCTCCGATGCGGTTCTTTTTCTTTTCTGACATCCGAATCACACTCCTTTGCGCCTGCGTTTACAATATTGTTTCCAAGGAAAAACTCATTATTCAAATAAATTCAACGGAGTTGACTTATTCAATGCTTCTGCCCGATAAATTCAAGGATATGATGACCGATATGTTAGGCGACGACAGTCAGCGCTTCTCTTCGTGCTGCGACGAAAAGCCGTATCGCGGGATAAGAGTGAACACATTGAAGGTGACGGCAGATGACCTGCTTCCGATGCTGGATTTTAAGGTGAGACCTTCTCCGTTTTGTAAGGAAGGGTATTATGTGGAGGACGAGGTGACGGGCATCGGCAATTCACCTCTTCATCATGCGGGCGCGTTTTATGTCCAGGAGCCGTCTGCAAGCTCGGCAGTAGAGGCAATGGGAATAGAAGAAGGCGACTTTGTGCTCGATCTCTGCGCCGCCCCGGGCGGAAAAAGCACCCAAATAGCCGCAAAACTGTCGGGAACAGGCTTTTTGTGGAGCAACGAATTCGTCACTCAGAGGACAAAAGGACTGATATCCAACACAGAAAGACTCGGTGTTACCAATGCCGCAGTGTCCTCCGCACGACCCGATGTGCTCTGTAAAGTACTGAAAGGGGCATTTGATAAGGTGCTGGTCGATGCTCCCTGCTCGGGGGAAGGAATGTTCCGCAAGGAGCCTAAGGCGCTTGAAAACTGGAGTCTTGAAAACAGTATATCCTGCGGCGACAGACAACTTCATATTTTGGATTCCGCGGCGGAAGCGGTCGGGGGCGGCGGACTGCTCTGCTACAGTACCTGCACATTTTCATATTACGAAAACGAGCGGGTAATCGAAGCGTTTCTCGGTAAGCACAGAGATTTCAGCCTTATCGAACCGAGCATCGAATTCGGTGTGGGCGGATTTAAAAAATATGCGCCGAGTGTCGCCGATATAGGATACACGCGCCGTATTTTTCCGTTTTCAGGCGGTGAGGGTCATTTTGTGGCACTGATGAGAAAAGAAGGCGACCGCGAACGCCGCTTTCCCGAATTGTCAAACAGATGCGACAACAAAGCGGCGGAGTCGGCGTTTTGCTCGTTTGCCGAAGAGACATTCGGTAAACTGCCCGAGGGGAAAACTATGATCTTGGGAGATAAGGTTTACATAACACCGATAATTCCCGATGCCGCAGGCAGCGGAATAATCCGCACGGGAGTATTGTGCGGCGAACTTAAAGGTAACCGTTTTGAACCGTCACACGCATTGTTTTCCGCATTCGGCGGCAGCGCGGTGCAAAGGGAAGATCTCACTCTTGATGATCCGAGACTGAATGCCTTTTTAAGAGGAGAGGAGATCGACTGCAATAGCTCTTTTAAGGGCTACACGGCAGTCACGGTCAACGGAATACCGCTTTCCTTCGGTAAAGCGTCACAGGGACGACTTAAAAATCATTACCCAAAGGGATTGCGTCTGCTTAAATGACCCCGACCGACTTCATTTTGTCTTATTGCCGTCAGCAGCGGTATGATATGACTGTAAAGGTACGCCGCGCACAGGAGCGCGCGGCGTACCTTGCCCGTATATGATTATAAACTAACGATTGAAGCCACCCGCCGCTCGGCTTTTCATCGCTGTTGCCACCGTCTTTCCTGCTGCATATCACACTTTCCACCGCCGCCCACCGCCGCGCACATCAGCGCGCGCCGACGGGCGGCTCTATCCTCTT
>CAKRVQ010000150.1 GCA_934408795.1 uncultured Eubacteriales bacterium | reverse complement strand
GTACTCGGAACGGCCGAATTATAAAAGTCAAATCTCTCTCCGTTTACCATTATATCCCTTAATAACGAAAAGTCAATCGTCACTTTGTACGGTTTTTGACGCTATTCGGTGGGGACCGTGATCACATTTTCACCGCAGACCATACTCACGGGCAGCTTACAGTATTCCGCAAGCTTCATAACGAATGAGCTTCTGTCCGCCTGCTTTCCGGTGAAAATATGTAACGGCAGGACCTGTTCGGCGTATTCCGCGAGCGCAAGCAGCGGCGAGTCACTGTACAATATGTCTATTTCGACGCCGCTCTCCCTTGTGAGCTCATCGAGGCATATCATATCCTCGCTTCTTCTTTTTGCCTCGGCGCGGATCGGCTGAACGGTGACCGCCTTTACGGGACAACCTATTTTTTCGGCAAGCTCCTTGCCCTTAAGCAGGATCGCAAGGCATGAAGCCTGTGCCGTTATACAACACATTACCGACTGAGTTTCACTCATAAACAAACCCTCCGTCGACTTGATTTTCGGGGGCATCGGGTTCGTTTTTTCGACCGTGCTTTTTCGGTCTTTTGTTATTTTCCCGACACCGCTTGTAATTATACTATACGATCGCTTAAAATGCATGTACTATTTATTAACGATCGTAAATATTTTCCGCTTTTTTCGTACACGGTTTCAGCCGCGCAGACCGACAAAACGGCGGCTCCCGTCCGCCTTATGACACTTTGCGGGACAAAAACGCACTTATATTTCGCATATATCACTGTATAACCGTACAAAACTATTGACAAAACGGGAGTGAAAATGAGATAATATACTAAACAGTAATAAAAGCGGCAGACCCGATGAAAAGCGATCTGTCACAGCAACAAGTATCACAACGGACAACAACGGGGCGATCACGGGGCTTCCCGGTGTCGGCGGGAAGCGTGGGTCTCACGGCAACTGCCGACGGAGCTTATAACTGCAACGGGCGTATGATCCCGATGTTGATCCCTTTTTGTTCGGCGCGGTCGGCGACCGTGATAAGGAGTTTTTATCCTGATGAGAGTTATAACGGGAAAGGCGCGCGGAAAGGTTTTGAAGACGCTTCCGGGCGAGGAGCTTCGTCCCACTGCGGCAAGGGTCAAAGAAGGTCTTTTCAGCGCCATACAGTTTGATATTGAAGGCAGGCGTGTACTTGATCTGTTTGCAGGCTCGGGTCAGCTCGGAATAGAAGCGTTGAGCCGCGGCGCGGAGCATGCCGTTTTCATAGACGAGTCGGCGGATGCCGTCAACTGCATCAACGCCAATTTAAGGAACACGGGTCTTCAGGCATCGGCGGAGGTACGAAGAGGGGATTACGCTTCTTATCTTTCCGCAACGCGAGAGGTCTTTGATATCATTTTTATCGACCCGCCTTACAGAAACGGGCTTTATGACAATGCAACGGAGCTTGCCGCGAAAAAGCTTTCCGATCACGGAATGATGATCTGCGAGTATCCTTCCGATGTGGCGATCCCGGAAACGGTCGGCGATTTTACAGTCAGACGCAGTTACAGATACGGAAGGGTCAATGTTTCGATCTTTAGAAAGGACGGAGGCGCGGAATGAGCGGAAGTACGGCTATTTGCCCCGGCAGCTTTGATCCTGTCACGGTGGGGCATCTCGACATTATCCGACGCGCCTCATCAATGTTCGACAGAGTGATAGTGGTCGTTATGAACAACACGGCGAAGCATCCCCTCTTCTCTGCCGACGAGCGGGTGGAAATGCTCAAAAAGACGACCTCTTCGCTTGAAAATGTAGACATTGATTCTTATGACGGACTGCTTGCGGAATATGCAAAGCTTAAAAACGCAAAGGCGATCGTAAAAGGGCTGCGCGCGGTATCCGACTTTGAATATGAGTTTCAGATGGCGCTTACCAACAAGAAGCTCAACCCCGATGTCGACACGGTCTTTCTCACGGCAAGGGCGGAGAATATGTTTCTCAGTTCAAGCATTGTAAAGCAGATCGGTTCAATGGGCGGAGATATAGGCGGCTTTGTTCCCGATGAAATACGCGATACGGTACTGTTGCGCCTTAAAGGCGAATAAATAAAGGAATTACTACCGGGAGGAAATAAATATGAATATGGAAGAATTACTTGAGCAGCTTGATGAGGCTCTTGACGGGGGTCTCAAATTTCCGGGAAAGAAGTGCGTTGTCGATGCCGAGAGAATCCGTGCGATAATTGATGACATCCGAATGACCATGCCCGGCGAGATCAAGCAGGCAAAGGGGATCGTTGCCGACAGAACAGACATAATAAGCAACGCAAAAAGAGAGGCAGACAGTATCATCCGCGCCGCCGAAGAGCGTGCAAAGCAGCTCGTGGCGCAGGAGGAAATAACCCGTCTGGCTCAGAACAAGGCAAGAGAGATCATCACCGATGCGCAGATGAAGAGCAAGGAAATGCGCAAGGCGGCTCAGGACTTTGTTGATGACATAATGCGCCGTGCCGATGACGGTCTGACCTCAAATCTCGCCGAAGTCAGAAAGACCCGTGCGGCACTCAAGCAGCAGACCGCTCCGATGCCTACACCCGAGGCAAAGAAGTGATCGGGATCGCATTTTCCCGTTTTTAATGTCTTTTGTCGGGTAATTACGGTATTCGGTCGCCGATCCCGAGTGCGAAAAGGGCGACCTCAGATCGAAGAAATGATCCCGAGCGCGAAAAGCGAATTTGAGCGCGGCGTCGGCATTATGCCGACGCCGCGCTTTTTTGTGTCTCCGAGCGGATTTTCACAGGGTGGGCCTCCTCTCTTGCCGGGCAGGTTTCGCCCGCGCGTGAGTGCTTCGACAGAGAAGCCTGCAAACCCAAAGAGAGGGCAAGGTGTAAAGTCAGCCATATCCCGTCCGCTCAAGAAAAAAGTGACCGAAGGCAGCGCCGCCCGCGCCGAAGGCGCGGCAAACGGGCATCGGTCACTCTTGTTATTAAAAAAGTCGGCATTTCGGTAGGGCGGCAATACCGCAGTGGGCCCTGCCGCCCGTTTTGCGCCCTTCCGAGGAAGGGCGCGCGGCGCTGCCTTCGGTCACTTTGTTGATTGAGCCGACGGAGCTCCGATCCCTGCCGCCCGTCGTTTTAAGCCCTCATCGCTTTTATCTGCGGACGGGGAAAATATCGGTCACCGTCAACACGGTGCCGTCTGTTTTGAATCGTATCTCGTTGCCCGCAAACACAAATCCGTATTCCCTGTTCGGGTCTGATATATAATGCGGCACGGGGTTCTGCGACAAGACCGTAATGAGTCCCTCTCTTTTCTCGGGAGCGACCCTTGAAAGCATTTCGTCCGTCACCCTGACATCAAGTCGGTCGTTTACCCTTGCCGCAGCGAAGCCATCGCAGGCGTCGGGGTGGGAATCGGTGTATGACAGATAGGGCTTTATATCGTATATCGGCGTTCCGTCCATAAGATCGGCGCCCGACACCGTAAGAACGGTGCCCTCTTTTCCCTTATTGACACCTACAAGCCTGACCGAGGACAAGCCTATCGGATTGGGTCTGAAAGGCGAGCGCGTCGCAAAAACGCCGACCCTTTTATTGCCTCCGAGTCTCGGAGGGCGCACGGTAGGCGACCAGTCGATTGCGCCCGAGCTTCCGTTCCCGTCCGCTTTTTCTTGGCTTTCCGTATTATCCGCTCTGACCGACTCCGAAAACTTCCAGATCAGCCAAAGGTGCGAAAAGCCCTCTATGCCCCTCAGCGCCGCATCGTTGCGGTACTCGGGCTCAAACACTATTTCGGATATCAGACTGTCCGCGATACCGCTCTGGCGCGGTATTCCGAATTTTGAAGGGAAGTCCGACCTTATGCGGGCAATGACCTTTATTCTGTCTTCCGAAGGGGTCATACGGCACCCTTGTCCTTCTCTTCGAGTATATATTTGACTATACATTCACGGTCGATATCAAGCACATAAGCGAACTCATCATGGAGTATCTTTTCCGCCTCGGTGAGCAGTTTTTCATCCGATATATGGAGCTTCTTCCCTGCCTCAAGCTGATTTGCGCGGTGA
>CAKRVQ010000149.1 GCA_934408795.1 uncultured Eubacteriales bacterium | reverse complement strand
TCCTTGCCTCATCGGTGAACCCGGGGTGGGAAAGACGGCGATAGTCGAAGGGATAGCCGTAAAGATCGCGAGGGGTGATGTGCCGGAGGCACTGCTCGGAAAGCGACTCATAAGACTCGATCTCACATCAATGGTTGCAGGGACAAAGTATCGCGGTGATTTTGAGGAACGGATAAAAGCGCTTATTACCGATCTTGAGCAGTGCGACGATGTGATACTGTTTATTGATGAAATACACACCATTGTCGGTGCCGGCTCCGCAGAGGGTTCTACCGACGCTGCCAATATGCTCAAGCCCTGCCTGTCACGGGGGAGTCTTCATCTTATAGGAGCCACCACGATAAGCGAGTATCGAAAGACGATAGAAAAGGATCCGGCGCTTGAAAGAAGATTTCAACCCGTGACGGTTGAAGAACCGAACGAAAACGATACCATGCGAATACTTGAGGGGCTGAAAAGCTCATATGAATCGTTTCACGGCATCAGGATCTCCTATGCGGCACTTAAAGCGGCTATAGAATTATCGACAAGATATATCAATGACCGATTCCTGCCTGATAAAGCGATAGATCTCGTTGATGAGGCATCCGCCAAACTGCGGCTGAAAAGGGTCGGGAGGACACCGGGAAACCGTCCCTCGGAATCGGCGGGCGTCGCGGGAACAGTGCCTGTGATCACTGCAGAATACCGCCCCCGAAGCACAGATGTACCGGTTTTGGGCGCGGAGGATATAGCCGCACTTGTTTCGGAGTCTACGGGAATACCGGTAAGCGAGCTTTCAAAAGAGGAGAGCGAACGACTTGCGGGCCTTGAGTACACGGTCGAAAATTCGGTCGTGGGACAGAGTGAGGCGGCAAAGGCCGTGTGCAGCGCGATAAGAAGATCAAGAGTCGGGCTGCGCGACCCCGAAAGACCTATCGGAAGCTTTTTGTTCTCGGGCCCCACCGGCGTCGGCAAGACAGAACTTTGTAAGGCTGTTGCAAGGGCAATGTTCGGGAGCGAAAAGTACCTTATAAAGCTTGATATGTCGGAATATATGGAAAAGCATTCGGTTGCAAAACTTATAGGCTCGCCTCCGGGTTATGTAGGCTTTGATGAGGGCGGAGGGCTGACCGAAAAAATAAGAAGGCAACCCTATTCGGTGGTGCTTTTCGATGAGATCGAGAAGGCTCATCCCGATATAACGAATGTCTTTTTGCAGGTACTTGAAGACGGTGTGCTGACAGACTCATCCGGAAGACGGGTGTCTTTCCGCAATACAGTTATAGTTATGACCACAAATGCCGGCTCCGAGGAACGGTCGGTCTCACTGTCGCTCGGGTTCTCATCCGACGGAGAAAGCGGCGAGCGCACCAAACAGAAGATCCTCGAAAAACTGAAAGAAAGCTTCAGACCGGAGTTTTTGAACAGATTTGACGAAATTGCGGTCTTCAATAAACTTGATAGGGACTCTCTCGGAAAAATTTGTAATAAGATGCTTTCCGAGACAGCGGAGAGAATGAAGAAACGCGGGATCACGGTTTTGTTTACCGACGAGCTGAAGGCGTATCTTGTGAAGAGAGGCTACAGTGAGAAACAGGGAGCGCGACCGCTCCGCAGACTTATTGAGTCCGAGGTCGAAAATGTACTTTGTGAATATCTTCTCGGCGGGGGAGGTGCCGCCGAGCTCACGGTGGATGCCGATAACGGCAAGGTGAGAGTGAAAGAAACCGTGCCTGCCGTCCCGTCAAAGACGGGTGTTGTGACCTGAGTGCAGAAACACGCTGCCCGCCGCACTTTCGCGCGGCGGGCAGCGTGTTTTTTACTCATAATACCGACGGTGTGGGGCGGCGCACCATGCGCGCCGCCCCACACCGACCCTGCACCCGCCCCACACCGACCCTGCACCCGCCCCACACCGACCCTGCACCCACCCGCGGCGCGCAGGGTGCGCCGCGGACTTTTACGGCAACTCGGACAAACCGCCTCACGGTGCTTGAAAACCTGCCTGTTTTGTGGTATAATGCTTCCGATAATATGTTGTATTCTGTATTTCAGAGGTGTTTATATGCCTAAAAAAGGCTTAACCAAGAAAAGGGGAGCTTCACAGGGGACGCGTAAGCCAGCCAAAAGAGAAACGGCGGCAAAGAAAACGGCATCGTCGGGCAAAAAGCAGGTCAGATCGATACTGACATTTGCACTTGCCCTTTTTCTGCTTGCCGTAATACTCATTCCCGGCGGAAATGTCTGGCTCTTCTTACATAATGCACTTTTCGGCCTTTTCGGTGTATGCACCTATATAGTGCCGCTTGTTATAGGGCTCGTCGCCGTGCTCAGCGCACTTGATAAATTTGACGGTGATGTCAGGGTCAAGATCCTGGAATCCGCCTTTCTGGTGATCCTTATAGATTCTGCGGTGGATATTTTCACTGCCGATGCCGCTGCATCTTTTGTCACACATATGAAGACCGCTTATCTTGAGGGAGCGTCTCTTAAAAACGGCGGATTTTTCGGCGCACTCATCGGCCATCCGCTTTATGCCGCCTGCGGGGGTAAAACGGGCGCCGCCGTCATTGTATTTATTCTGATCTTTGTGTTTTTGCTTCTCATAACCGGCACTACCCTCATCAATTTCTTCCGTGCCGTCGGAAAGCCTGTCAGCAGACTTGAAAAAGCGGCAGCCGATTCTTATGATGCCAGAGCATCGAGAGCGGAAGCCGATCGTGAGGCGGCGCGCGAAGCGGAGCGTGATGCTGCGGCAGCAAGGGCAGCTGCGGGCAAGAAGATCAGACTGCCTAAAAGGCAGGATGACGATGAAGATAACGGCGTCGATGTATTTATGACAGATGAAGAGGAAAGGCAGCACTCCGAAGAGCGTTCCCGCGAAAAGCGCGATAAGATGATAGACCTTTACCACGGAATAGGACCCGAAGTCGACGGAGAAAAGGAGCCTGCGGTAACTGCCGAGCAGGCTGCCGCTGCCGCACTCAAAAAGCTTTCGGGCGAGGCGGTGGCATCGGAGGGCAAAAGCGCGGGAATCAATGAACGACCGAAGGTATCGGCATCCTTTGAACCTCCTGCGGAAGGCGGAAGCGACGGGGAGACCGTTGCCGAAAACGACGCCGAAAGTGACACCGAGAAAGACATAAATACAGATACCGACGGCGAATCGGACGGCGAACAGACCGAAACGAAAGAGTATAAATACCCGCCCGTCACGCTGCTTGATCCCGTCAAGGCGGAGGATAATCGTTCAATAAGCTCGGAACTTGAAACAACGGGCAAGCGTCTTGTCGAAGTCCTTTCAAGCTTCGGTGTCGACACCAATATAATCAATATAAGCAGGGGGCCCGCCGTAACGCGGTATGAGCTGAAGCCGAGCGTCGGCGTGAAGATAAGCAAGATCACGAACCTTTCCGACGATATCGCGCTTAATCTTGCAACGGCAGGCGTGAGAATAGAAGCACCGATACCGAATAAGCCTGCGGTCGGAATAGAGGTCCCTAATAAGATAACGAACATTGTCGGCGTAAGGGAGATAATAGACTCGCCCGTGTTTACCGGGGCAAAAAGCAAGCTCACCGTCGCGCTGGGCAAGGATATCGCAGGTTCCGTAACGGTGACCGATATTGCAAAGATGCCGCACGGACTTATCGCCGGTGCGACAGGTTCGGGTAAATCGGTCTGTATAAACTCAATTATCATCAGCTTGCTCTATAAGGCGACGCCTGACGAGGTCAAGCTGCTGCTTATAGATCCCAAGGTGGTCGAACTCGGAATCTATAACGGTATTCCGCATCTGCTCGTTCCGGTCGTCACAGATCCGAGAAAGGCTGCGGGCTCGCTCGGCTGGGCGGTGCTTGAAATGGAGCGCAGATACAAGTTGTTTGCCGAAAACGATGTAAGGAATATCGACGGATTCAACGGACTTGCCGAGCATCGCGAGGATCTTGTCAAGATGCCTCATATCGTTATAATAATAGACGAGCTTGCCGACCTGATGATGACGGCGCCCGCCGATGTGGAAGATGCGATATGCAGAATAGCTCAGAAGGCGCGTGCTGCCGGTATGCAC
>CAKRVQ010000148.1 GCA_934408795.1 uncultured Eubacteriales bacterium | reverse complement strand
TCACATCTGTCTTTTACCCGCACCCTGACTTGCCGGTGTCCTGCATTGTCTGTACCTTGTTTCACTCAAGTCCCTTTTTGTCCGCGTCCCTTTCGACCACACCGCTTTCACCGAGAAGCCTTTATCCCAAACCTTTTATCCGACACCCTCGGTGCCCATTACTGCCGCATTCATCCTCGGTGGGGTTTTTGTGTGATTTTTCATACTGGTCACATATACATATATATGTACAAGGTGTCGCCCCCTATCGGCAGACGATGCTGCAGCGGCGTTCTGCATTCGACTTCCCGCCGTGCGGATTAAGGTGTAACGGTTGCCCGAAAAGTTTTTATTGCAGGTCGGTCACCTTTTAGTTCTTTATATGCTCTTATATTATATATGAAGTACGGGGAAACATAAGAGGAACGGGAGACAGGCAAATGGTATTCAGCAGCAAGGAATTTCTCTTTATTTTTATGCCGGCGTTTTTTGCGGTATATTTGTCCGTTCCGAAACGGTTCAAAAACGGTGTTTTGCTTTTGGGCAGTCTTCTGTTTTATCTGTTCGGAACCCTTTCGCATCCTCTGCATTTCGCCGTGTTTATCGCGTGTATGTTTGCGGATTGGGCATTCGGGCGGTTGATGTGCCGTTTCCCTGATAAAGTAAAGCTCTTTCTGAGCATTTCCGTGATACTTCATCTTGCAAATCTTGCCTTCTTCAAGTACATACCCTTTGCCGTAAATCAGGTTGCGGGACTTCTGCCTTTTGTCCCTTTTATGTCCGAAGCGGTGCTCCCGATCGGGATATCCTTCTATACCTTCCAAGGTATATCATACCTTGCGGATGTCGCAAGGGGCAAGACCGAGGCGGAGAAGAATCCCATTGATTATTTTGTTTATATATCTATGTTCGAGCAGCTCATCGCGGGACCTATAGTTACCTATCAAGAGGTAAAAGACAGTATACATGATCGAAAGATCACGGCGAGGGACGTTATAAGGGGTCTGGAGATTTTTTCGTTCGGACTGGGATTTAAAGTGCTCCTTGCCAATCCCGTTGGCAAGCTTTGGACGCAGCTTGCGACTATCGGTTACGAGAGCGTTTCGACACCTCTTGCATGGCTCGGCATATTTGCTTTCACATTCCAGATATACTTTGACTTTTACGGTTACTCGCTTATGGCAATAGGACTCGGGAAAATGCTCGGCTTTAACATTCCGAAAAATTTTGATGATCCTTACACGAGCGCGACGATGACCGAATTTTGGAGACGATGGCATATAACGCTCGGCTCATGGTTCAGAGAATATGTCTACATACCGCTCGGAGGAAACCGAAAGGGAAATGCGGTCACGATCAGGAATATGCTGGTCGTTTGGCTGCTTACGGGAATCTGGCACGGAGCGGGATATAACTACATACTGTGGGGATTGATCCTGTTCCTGATAATGCTGCCCGAGAAGTTTTTATGGGGCGACTTTCTTTCCCGTCACCGCCTGCTCGGCAGAGCGTGTATGACGGTGATAGTGCCGCTGACATGGGCGGTCTTTGCCATTGAGGATATGGGTCAGATCGGGATATTCTTTACAAGGCTTTTTCCGTTTTTCGGGGAGGGACCTTGGTCGGTATTCCGCTATGACTACTTAAAGTACCTCGGCGAATATTGGTACTTTTTGCTTGCGGGGGCGTTGTTTTCCTGCCGTTTCCCGTATAAAGCGGCAAAAAAGATCAAGTGTGAGCCGATAAGGATCGCGGCAGCGGTCATTGTTTTTGCTTTCAGCGCCTACTTTGTTTACAGAGGGGCAAACGATCCGTTTTTATATTACAGATTTTAGTATGGCGCCTTTAGCAGATTTATGAACTCTTTAAGGATCCTTTCGGGGGGACCTTTCAAGAACCGAGATGACGACCGTTTGCAAAAAACGGTTCGTTCGGGCTTGGGAAAATGAGAAATAAGGAGATCCGATCATGAAAAAGAAAGCAATATCGATTCTTACGGCTATTGTTTTGATAAGCGTTGTCGTGTCGTCGATTTTATCGGGCTGCGGCGACGGAAATATTACGAGTTCGGCGGCACCGTCAGACATGGGTCCGTCGTCGGGCAGCGGCTCACAGGCGGCGGAAAGCGGCGGTGCGTCGTCGGGTGGCTCCGACACCTCGGGCAGCTCCTCCGAAAAGACATCCTCTTCCGATCCGCAGCCGTCTTCGACAACCGCGCAGCCGTCGAAAACCTCTTCTGCAACAGGCACAAAGGATACATCAAAACCGTCCGGCGGCTCGTTTTCAATGGACGACGCACTCTTCATAGGCGATTCCAGAACTCTCGGATTTTTTGAATACACCGATCTGTCCGCAGATTGCTTTGCAAAGGTCGGCATGAGCGTGTATAATATATACGACGATCGTGTGTCGGTCCCCGGTGTGGGAAAGGTCAAGCTCTCCGAATTGCTTTCAAACAAGAAATACGGGAAGATATACATTATGCTCGGCTTCAATGAAATAGGATATCCGTTTGACGGACTGGTAGCAAAGTATTCCGAACTTGTCGGTTTTGTGAGAAAGCATCAGCCCGGCGCAAAGATCATTCTTGAGGCAAATCTGCATGTCACCAAAAAGAGATCGGATACACACGAGTACGAAAAGAATCCTGTCATCAACCGACTGAATAAGGCAATCGAGGCGATGGCGGACGGTAAGACCGTATACTATATCGATATTAACGAATTGTTCGACGACGCTTCGGGAAACCTGGCGGCAGACAAGACTTCGGACGGAGTACATCCGTATGCCAAGTACTATGCCGCATGGACCGAGTGGATCATCGAAAAGAGCAGGGGTTTGCTCGGAGGAAATTGATGCGTGAAAAAGACGGATTCTGTGAGCTTATAAAGGAAACCGAAGGGAAGTTGTACGCCCTTGCTTTTTCAATGCTCGGGAACGAAGACGACGCAGCGGATGCCGTGAGCGAGGCGATACTGAAGGGATACGCAGGTATAAAAAGCCTCAGAAACCGTGACGCGTTTAAAATATGGATGATGAAGATCCTTCACAATGTCTGCGTCGGAATGCTGAAAAAGAGAAAAAACAATGCCGATGTGGACGAGCAGTACGATCTTGCGGATAAAGAGTGTGAGCGGGATCGTGATGAGGCGATGACGGTCAGGGAAGCCGTAGAAAGCCTTAAGCAGCCTTACAGGACCGCGGCGGTACTGTTTTACTGGGAGGATATGTCGGTCGAAGATATTGCAAAACTTACGGGGTGCAGCCGTTCGGCTGTAAAAAAACAACTTTCGCGCGCAAGGTCGATGCTGCACGAAAGACTTGAGGGGGAGGTTACGGAAAATGAGCAGATTTGAAGACGGACCGAATAGGGAAGCGTCCGAAAAGTACGGGGCGTCGGAGAAGTACGGGATGTCCGAAAAATTTCGGCGGCGTGTGAATGAGGTGCTTGAATCCCTTCCCGAAAAGCGCCCGAAGAGAAAGAAAGCGGCACTTTGTCTGTCGACGGTCACCGCCTGCGCGGTCTTTTGTCTTCTTGTCGTTGCACCTAATGTGAGCACGGCTTACGCGGAGTCGGCGTGCGGTATTCCCGTGATAGGCGACATAATAAAGGTATTTACCGTGAGGAGCTATTTTTCGGGTGATCATGAAAAGATCGATCTGAGTGTTCCCGAGGTGAGTGATCCGAACGGGGGCGCGCAGGATATAAACGGTGACATATCAGAACTGACCGAAGCGGCACTTGAAGAGTTCTGTAAGGATATTGATCCCGATGCCGACAGTGACGGCATCGGTATTTACCGCACACTGAAGGTCAACTACGAGGTCGTTATGAACACCGACAGGTGGTTCACGCTCAAGGTTACCTTTTGTACCACCGCCGGCAGCAGCGACAATTACTACAGATACTATCATATCGACCGCAGGGCGGACAAGCGTGTCGTGCTCGGCGATATGTTCGGCTCGGCTGATTTCGGCAGTGTCATTACCGAGGATATCAAGAGGCAGATGAGAGAACAGATGGCAGCCGATGTCCGCGCTGACGTGGTGCGGGCCAAGCTCGCGCTCGACGAGCTTCATCGCCGCGAAGATCGGCCGCTCCGGGCA
>CAKRVQ010000147.1 GCA_934408795.1 uncultured Eubacteriales bacterium | reverse complement strand
GGTCTTAACGCTGCCGCATTCTTATATTTACCGATCGGCGGAATATATTCACGGAGACCGAAGCCGTTTTTTGTAAGGCGACCCCCGTTCGGGGGTCGCCGCGGCTCCGCCGAGTCCGACTTATCTTCGCTTTTACGGCTCTTCTTGTTCTCGCCCATCCCTTGTTTACGGGAAGTCTGCCCAATCTACAATATTTCCTTATAAAACCGCACGGTGAATTCGGCGCCGTCATCGGTGTTTTCTGCCGAAACCGTGCCGTTCTGCCCGGTTATCAGCATACGGGACAATGCCAATCCGATTCCGACGCTCTCTGCGCTCGCGTTTTTTCCTCGGTAGAATCTCTCAAAAATATGCGGAATATCGTCTTCCGAAAACCCGCCGCCGTTGTCACGGATAACAATCTCGGTAAAAATAGGTGTCTCCGAAGCCGTTAAACTTATCATACCGCCGATCGGCGTATGTTCGACACAGTTCTTCAATATGTTCCCGATAGCCTCGGTACACCACCGCATATCACCCGTAAGCTTTTCATCGGCAACAACCGATCGGAAGGATAATTCTTTCAGCTCCATTGATATCCTGAGCGGCTCGACCGCGGCGGTTATAAGGTCGCTCACATACACCGTATCCGATATGAATGCAAGCGTTCCCGCATCTATGCGGGACATCTTCAAAAGAGACTCGATCAGCCAATCCAAGCGCGACAGGCTCTTTTTAAGCTCTCTTACAAGTCTTGTCCGTTTTTGCGGCGATATATCAGGGTCCGACAACATCTGCACCGTCAGCGTCATTGATGTCAGCGGGGTCCTGAGCTGATGTGAAATATCCGCAAGTGAAGATGACAGAAACTCCCTATCCCTTCTGAGCGAATCGGACTGCTCGCGCAGACGCACGGTCATTTTCGTTATCTCGTCCGCAAGCACCGCAAGCTCTCCCTCGCCGCTTTCGCTTATAAGAACATCGGCATAACCGTGAAGGACCCTGTCGGTAAGCTCACTCAGTCTTGCTATCTCGCGGTATCTTCGCCTTGCCGAAACAAATCCGAGCATGCAGATGAGCAGCTCCGATGCGAGGGTCAGAAACGCCGCGGTCCGATTTACAAATAACAAGACCGCGAATGTGACTGCGGTCGTGACAAGCGCCGTAACGGCAGGCACGCGAAATGTCGGATTATTGAACATTTTCATCAGTCAACCTTATATCCGAGGCCGCGGACCGTCTTGATTATTGCGGGTTCGGACGGATCGTCCTCGATCTTTTCCCTTACCCTCTTAATATAGACAGTAAGTGTATTATCATTGACGAAATCGCCGCCCGCATCCCAGATCTCTTCAAGAAGGCGGTCTCTTGTAAGCAGTCTGCCGCGATTATTTACAAAAGTAATAAGGATTCTGAATTCCAATGCAGACAGAGGGATCTCCTCCCCGTTTTTCTTCACGCATCCCTTTTCGGCATCGACGGATACATTACCGAGACGAACTACCGACCTGCTGCCGTATTTCCTCATTGCGTTTTTCATACGGGACACCAGCTCGCGCGGTCTGAACGGCTTCGGAACATAGTCATCGGCACCGAGGTCAAGTCCGGCAACGATACTGTTTTCGTCCGCCGAGGCTGTTAGGAAGATCACGGGCACATCGTATTCCGACTTTGCAGCCACGCAGACCGAAAATCCGTTACCGTCGTTTAAGTTTATATCAACGAGGACAATATCGTATTTTTTAGCCTTGAGGCGTTTTATCGCTTCAGCCTGACCGTTTGCCGCGTCGACCGAAAACCCCTCTCCCGATAAATAATCGGTAAGTGATGAGACTATTCCGTTATCGTCTTCGACAAGCAACACATTCATAAATGCTTCGTGTCCTTTCCCCGATATCTTCTGCCGCCAGCAGTCGGTATCGGTGCTTTTTTATAAATATTATCATTCTTTCGGCTTGATTTCAAGACCCGACCTTTCCGCTCCTCTTCAAATCCCGAGAGTCGGCGGCGGGCGATCGGTCCTCCGCCCGATATATTATTGGTCCGTCGCGGTGCCCGAAAAGACTTGCGGGGGCAGCGCCGCGCGCCCTCCCCTCGGGAGGGCGCAAAACGAGGGGGAGGACGGGAAGTGCTTGCCTTTTAAGGCGCAGGGACCTCCGTCGTTGCCTTTATCTTCGGGCGACGGAGATACCTCTGTCCTCCCCCGTTTGACGCGCCTGCGGCGCGTCGCGGCGCTGCCCGCTCTTCGCATTGTAACACACAAAGATAAAACACTGTCCTAAAAACACTTGACATCTGTCCTTTTTTTCTGTACTGTTAAATTGGTTCTGACTCAGAGAGGTCAATTCTATCAAAAAGTTGTGCTTGGAGGGAAAGGAATGCAATATCGAAGGTGGACGCGAAAGCTTTGGATAGCTATGGCGATTGTTTGTTCCGCTTTGATCCCTTTATGGGGGTGTCGGGACTTGAATAATCGAGAAATAAACCGATCGGATGAGAATCCTTCCGAAAAAAAGGCGGGGATTTCCGTGCACCTTTCAATCAAGGATGATGAAGAGGTACTATTGGTATCCCCCGTTGTGAAGGAATTTGTCGAGTCGGATATTGATGTGCATAGTTACAAGTTGTATACCGGATTTGCAAAAGGCAAACTGGACTACTCCGTGCCGCTCAGTGTTTCTTATTATGTTGAGGGAATACCGGAGGGCATGTCAGTAAGTCAGGCAGTTCTTTATATTGACGAGAATGAAAATTCTTCAGATCAGCAGGTATATACATACGAACCGGGACAAACTTCTCTTTCGGTCAACTTTTTGAAGACAAATACGATTTATTTTTACAAGATCGAAGTGACCTTTTCCGACGGTAGTACCGATGTGAAAACAGGAAGCTTCCGTACGGCAAACACACCGCGCATTCTTTCAATAGACGGTATCGTGAATGTCCGTGACATCGGCGGCTGGGAAACAAAACAGGGGACATTCATCAGGCAGGGTATGATTTACCGAGGAAGTGAATTAGACGGTGCCGTTGTTTCCGATTATCGTCTGACGGCAGCAGGAACCCGAGATATGCTGGATGTCTTAAAGATAAAAACGGACATGGATCTGCGCCATGCCGGAAATTTTAACGGGACGCATGCACTGGGAGCCGATGTGAAGCATATTTATTACGGTTCGCCTTGCTACGGTCAGCTATTTGAGGATAACTATCAGGAAGCGGTTCGGAATATTTTTGCGGATCTGGCTGATAGCGAAAACTATCCGATTTATTTGCATTGTACTTACGGAAATGACCGTACAGGTACCATTTGTTATTTGTTGGAAGCGCTTCTCGGAGTCAGCGATGAGAATCTGTTGAAAGAATATGCACTCAGCATTGCCCACTACGGAGAAAAGTCGTTTACCATGAAGTCCATTAACGATCTGGAGGCGCAAATTCAACAACGGTATCCCGGAAAAAGCACACAGGAAAAGGTGAAGAAATACTTGCTCAGTGTTGGTGTCACAGAAACTGAAATTCAGAGCATACGAGACATTTTATTGTCAGATGAAAACGGCTGATTGAACGGTCTTAGCGACTGTGCCGGCATTAAAATAAGTCCCAAAGGATCAGCAAAAATTAAAAAAACTATATATGGATGAGCTCGGCAGACTGCCGAGCTCATTCTCTTTTGTATTAACGAAATACATTAGTTATTGAATCACGGTTGTCGCATAGGCAGTGAATAACTTCTTGACCATACGATCTCGACAGTCTTTTTCTGTGCTCACCCACAGACTCCGTATCGGTTGTGGCACTACATACGAAAGGTGGCACCGATAAAAACACACATTGACATAGGCAAGCAAATGGTGTATAATAAAGCAACATCAGTTGCGCAACGATTGTTGCCTAAATCTCAGGTCAAGTTGCAGGTGTTCGAACAATATATCGGGAAGGCACGGGGCTCCCTCCCGATCCCAAAGGAGAACAAGATGCCGAGAAAGTATATGTTTACCAAAGAAGAGATCACAGAAGCCGCCCTTAATATAACAAGGAGGAACGGTTTTTCGGCGCTTACCGCCCGTTCCTTAGGTCGGGAGCTCGGTTGCTCTTCAAAGCCTGTATTCGGGTTGTTTGACAATATGGAGTCTGTTCAAAACGCAGTCCTCGGTGCAGCCCGAAAGCTCTACAA
>CAKRVQ010000146.1 GCA_934408795.1 uncultured Eubacteriales bacterium | reverse complement strand
CGGTCATACCCTCTATCAGAAATTCCGTGCCTATTTGAAGTCGCGTCGCGCCTATAGCCTTTTTTATGCCGATCTCTCTTTTCCTTTCGGTGACCGACATAAACATTATATTGGTTATACCGATACTTGCAACGACGACCGATATCCCCGCGATCGCGGTAAGAAGTGCTTTTACCGTTGAAAGTATATTTATTATACTGTTTTTGTTTTCGGTGAGGTTTTCGACCTTCACTGCGTCGGTTCCGTGCCTTTCGGAAAATGTCCGCTTGATATTAAGCATTGCATTATTTGTCGAATCCGTGTCCGTATCATTCAGTATCACCGATATCTGGCTCAGTGATGTCGAGTCGGTCATCGACTGCACGGTGCCTGACGGCAGATAAATGATCTCGGGAACAAATTCATTTACCACCTGACTTATGATACCGCTTTCCTTTGCAGCGATCCCGACTATCTCAAGTTGCCTTTTTTTACTGCCTATAGTTGCAGTGATCTTTTTACCTATTGCCTGTTCCGGGGTGCAATCAAAGTATTTACCGACAGTGTCCACACCTATTACGCATTTATACTCACTGTTATTTATCTGGTCTTCGGTCAAAAACGATCCGCAGACCGTTTCAGCCGAGAGCAGATGATTTTCTGCGTCGCTTATACCCCAGAATATCAATCTTCCCTTTTTATCCCCGCAGGATACGATACCGCCCTCAGAGACTATACCGCAGACCGTCTTAACGCCGTCCATTTGCCGAAGCATATCCATATCGGCGTTATCGAGGGTGAATTCATCGGAATCCTCACTCATCACGGATATACAATCGATACCGAGTCCGTTCAGCTCATCGGCGATAACTGCGGTACCTGTCGACGAGACGGAATCTATCAGGATAACTGCGGTCACGCCGATTATCACGCTGAGAAGGGTCAGCAGCGTTCTGATCGGGCGGGCAAAAACATTTTTAATTATCATTTCGAATATCATAAAATCACCCGAATTATTATTTGACCGACGGTATGATTTTATTGATGTTAAAAATATCTTAAATTTGCGTGGAAACGTAAGGGCGCGCCCGTGCGCGGAGCGCGTGGGCGCGTGAGGCGGCGCGCAGGGTGCGCCGCTGATATCGGATGAGATTTACATTAAGGGAGCGGCGCGCAAGGTGCGCCGCGGAGAGAAGAGATTCACCTACGGCAAATAAACATCGGTGTACCGAAGAAGCAAAAAAGCACCGCGCGGCAAAACCGTCACGCAGTGCTTAATATATTAGAACCATTATAGAAGCGTATTGTTGTGTTATACGCCCTCAAGGTTAAAGTCGGGAATGTATTCATCCGTCGCACTGAGCAGCGCCTGACCGTAGATCAGCGGAAAGTTTTTTTCCGCAAGACGATCCGACACTTTTTGGTACTCCCGACGCGTTATCCTGCGGTTGATCTCGGGGAATTTTTCGGCATCTCCCATTGGCAGGTATTGAGCCATAATGCTGAATGCGGCATTGGGAACCGTCTCTGCGCATTTATCGATAACGGATATCGCATCCGAAGTACCCTGCGGCATGATCAGGTGTCTTATTATAAGCCCTCTTGTCATCATACCGTCGGCGTCGAATGTATTATGTCCGCCTACATTTTCATACGCCCTTTTAATTGCATTTTCGGCCGCTTCGCGATAATTCGGCGCCGAAGCATAGCGTATGGCTCTGCGATTATCGAAGAACTTGAAATCCAACAGATAAACATCGATGACATCTCTGAGCAAATCCATCGCCTCGGGCGATTCATATCCACCCGAATTATACACGATAGGTATTGACGGGCGGTAGATATCTATCGCCGATGCAATAGCCTCGGCGTAATGCGAAGGTGTTACGAGGTTGATGTTATGTGCGCCCTTGTCCTCAAGCTCTTTGAATATCTCGGACAGTCGTTTCACGCTTACCTTTTTTCCGTATCCGTTATGTGAGAGGTTATAGTTTTGGCAGAACACGCATTTCATTGAGCAGCCCGAGAAAAAGACGGTCCCCGAGCCGTTTTTACCGCTTATACAAGGTTCTTCACCGTAATGAAGGCACGCCTTTGCGAGCACGGGCTCATTAGGCATACCGCAGTAGCCGGTCTGACCGTTGCTGCGGTCGATCTTACATCTCCTTGCACACTGTGTGCAGGCATTTTCTTTCATCTTTTTTACCTACCGATGCAATGATAATATCCTTATTCTTTATCAGCGAAAACAGATTCGGTACCGCCGTCAGCAACATAACCGCGTCGCAGATCTTCCACATAATATCGGGCGGCAGTATCGGTGACACGGCAGCGGTAATACAGAATATAAGTTTATAGAGGAACATCGGGGCAGCTTTCTTTGTCAGCGACATGACTGCCCTTCTGCCGTAGAACAACCAGCCCGCAACCGATGATATACTGAAAAGCACAACGGAGACGCTTAAAAAGACATCACCCATTCCGCCGAATTCACTAAGCATCATGGTTCTTGCTGCGGTAATGCCGCTTTTATCACCGTTCCCCGTCACAAGAAGAGCAAAAGCAGTGAGGGTACAAATAACACCCGTATCCAAAAAGACCTCAAGCATACCGAAAGCACCCGCGGTCTTTCCGTCACATTCGGCTGCGGCGTATGATATCGGGGAGCTTCCCATTCCCGCCTCGTGAGAAAAGATTCCTTTTGAAACACCCTGTCTGATCGCTGCCGAAAGCAATGATGCCGACATACCGGCGGCCGCACTGTCCGCTCCGAAAGCGCCCTTGATTATTGATGCGGTCACGCCCGGCAATTCGCCGATATGGCGAATAATGATAACAGATGTGAGAATTAGGTATCCTATACTCATTATCGGGACGGTAATGGCGGAGAAGTTTATAATGCTCTCCCCTTTTGAAAAGGCGAGGACGGCGATCGGGGCAGCAAGGATAACCGCAATCGGCAAAGCGGACCACCCTCTGCCTGCCGCCGACTCGGTGACCGCCGTCACCTGGAAGTAGTTTCCCACAGTAAGGCTTGATGCTATACATCCGATAGAAAACAGGGCAGAGGCTATGCCGCCGTATTTTCCGAAAGAGTCATTTATATATGAAAACGGGCCGTTCGGCGCATACTTCACCGCGAGGCGCACCTCGGCATATTTTGTTATCATACCGAGTATACCGCACATCCACATCCAGAAAACCGCGCCTGCCCCGCCGAAGTAAAGAGCTACCGCGACTCCCGCAATATTCCCGACACCGACCGTGCCGCCCAAGGAAAGCAGCATAGACCGTGCAGCTTTGCCACCGTGTTTTGCGGTCGACACTGCTGCGTATTTCATCAACGGGAGAAAGCCGCGCACCTGATACAATCTTGTTTCGGCAGAGAAAAGAAAACCTACCGAGAGCAGCAGGACGGTCAGAATATACGAAGGCAGATCACCGATCATTCTAAAAAACACCCCCGATCATACTAATACAGATATAATCGGGGATTGATGTGAATATGACCCGAATACAGATGAAAGCACCGTCCGAGTCAATATATGTTTAGAAAAAATGTTGCGGTCTGTTATGTGTCAAAAAATAAATTTCGGTTTACTTCGAATCACATAAAGCGGCATCACGCTCTGTCACCTGTTTGGTCGGATTTCCGCTCTCGGACTTCTTAATCTTATACTTTTTGACTGTTACCTTATCAAAGCAATTCTTGAAGCTTACGCAGCCGAGAAAATATGTATTGCATTTTTTGCAGTGAAAATCCGCGCGGAAGCTCCTGCCTCTGAAGCGCCATTGCGATATTCGCTCAGCCTTGCGGCCGCAGTCGTCGCACTTGAAATTCATTGCCTTTTTATTTATCTTCGGACTGTTTATGTCACAGATAATATGAGGCTTAAATGTGAGTCGCTTGTAATAGTCCTTCTTTTCGGTATCGACTGTGTACTTCTTTATAAGTTCCTTATCATATACACTTTTCAGTATCATTGCGCCGAGTTCGCAATCATCAAAGGCGCGGTGGAGTCCCAGATCGGAGTAATTGATACCGAGCATATCCGCGGCGGCGGACAAAGATATCTGGTTGCTTATCTTCACGCCTGCGTCCGAGAGGACTCTTTGGGTGTACTTTTGAAGATCCATATACTTAGATATGCAGCTGATTCTGTTTTGACCGAGAAAAATACAGT
>CAKRVQ010000145.1 GCA_934408795.1 uncultured Eubacteriales bacterium | reverse complement strand
GTCGCGTCGGCGCGCCGCGCGGCAGGTGTTCTCCCCTTGCACCCGTACCGTCGCCGAGCTCCCTCCCGCCCTGTTTCAATTAAATTTCATCAAACCAACCGCAGGCAAAACTATTTTGTTGACTTGACGGAGCACAACATATATAATTATTTGTGGTGTTGTACCCGATCTGTTTTGTATTGAGAACAGCACCCGATATTCAAAAATACGGCTGCGGCAGGATCGCGGCCCCGAATGAGGAGCTTTACACATGGAAAACAACAATATGACGACCAACGACACTTCTACAAAGGTACTGGTATTCGGAATACTCGGTCTCGCCTTTGCCTGCAGCTTTTACCTCAGTTTCCTCGGAATAATCTTCTCGGCGATCGGAATGTCGCAAGCCAATAACTTTGCCCGCGAGAACGGCGCCGTTTTCGGAAAAGCCAAGGTCGGCAGGATCCTTTCAAAGGTCGGTCTGCCTCTCGGAATCGTTTTCACCGTTATTTCCGTCATCTATATCATCGTGATGGTGCTTCTTGCTCTCGGAAGGACTATCGGATAACGGAATCCGACCGACAGGAAACGCACCTGCCTTCCGGGAATAATCTAAGTATTAAAAGACAAACGCCGTGCAGATTGAATTTGCACGGTTTTTGTCGGGTATGCCGATTTTATGTTGTTTGCGGCACGCCGTCCCGTATCGCATCCGAGCGTCGGCCGAACGACGGCTTTGTGTGCCGCCGCGTTTGCGAGGCTGACGGCTTTGCGTACCGCCGCATTCGGGCGGCGGAGGGCGTACGGACGCTTAGAATTTTGGCGGCGGCGAAAGCTACGGGCGGGAGAGGCCCGCAATAACACTGAAAACCGAAACAGGGGATTTTATTGAAAAGAAGACTCAAAAAGATCGTCACCGAAAACACCGCGGCTCTTGAGAGCTCGGACAAAAGCTTAAAAGCGATCTATAACATTATGTTTGATTTCGGCGACACTTGTTTTGCCGAAACCTCGGACGGTTACCGCATAAAAAAGACAACATATAAAGAGACCCGTCTGCTCTCCGAGCGCTATGCCTCTGCCATTTATTCCAAGGTGGGGGCGCAAAACGAATTTATCGGGATAGAAGCGGAAAACGGAGTCGAATGGATCGCCTCGTTTTGGGCGATACTTCGCAGCGGAAACAGACCGCTGCTCGTAAACTGCCGTCATCCCGAAAAGCTTTCGAATCGGATAATTTCCGATCTCGGGGTAAGATATGTGATCTCGGATAAAACGGGTCTTCTGAACGCGGAATACATCACTTTTGCGGAACTCGGCGGCGCTGCCGACAAAGACGGCTCCGACAAAGCGGGTGCGGTATTTCCCGCCGTACCCGAGGATATTTTTGCAAATGAGCTTGCACTTTCGACCTCGGCGACATCGATGAACGAGACCGTCTGCTTTTTCACGGGGGCGGAACTTTCCGCGCAGATACTCAACACCTCTTCGATATTGAAGAGGTGTCCGCAGATGTCAGCCTGCTGCAAAGGCGAGATCAAGCAGCTTGCCTTTCTTCCGTTTTACCATATTTTCGGACTGGTCGCGGTCTACTTCTGGTTTGCTTTTTTCGGCAGGACCTTTGTGTTCTTGAGAGACTACTCGTCGGACACGATACTCGGCACCTGCCGCAGGCACGGAGTCACCCATATCTTTGCGGTTCCGATGTTGTGGCACACCATAGAGAAGCAGCTGACAAAGGAGCTCGGCAAGAGAAGTGATAAGGAACAGAAAAAGTTCCGCCGTGCCGCAAAATTCTGCACCGGTATTCAGAATGTTTTTCCGCGTTTCGGCGGATATGTTGCAAGAAGGATGATGCGGAGTGTCACGGACAGATTGTTCGGCGACAGTGTCCGATTCCTTATAAGCGGCGGAAGCAGTCTGCGCTCCTCCGCACTTGAGTTGATAAACTCTATAGGCTATCCGCTTCACAACGGATACGGCATGAGCGAGATCGGTATAGCGTCGGTCGAGCTTTCTGGAAAGCCGTCGTATATGAACCTCAACTCGGTAGGAAGTCCGTTTGACTCGGTAAAATACCGACTTTCGGAGGGCGGAAGCCTGCTTGTGAGCGGAGACTCGGTATGCCGCCGCACAATGGTAAACGGCGTTGAGTATGAGACTCCCGAGTGGTTCGACACGGGCGACATTGCGGAATTAAAGGACGGCCGCTGGTATATCAGGGGAAGAAAGAGCGATACCGTCATCGGCGAAAACGGTGAGAACATAAATCCCGATGATGCAGAGCAGTGCTTCTCGCTCCCCTCGGCGGAAGCGTTCTCGGTGCTGGGACTTGACACGGGGAACGGCGAAGAGCTTTGCCTTGTGGTAAAGATCGGAAAATACCTTTCTCCCGCCAAAACGGAGGAGACCGCAAAAAAAGCGTATTCTGACAATAACGCATTGCCGCTTACTGCGGCGGTAAAACGCTTTTATTTCACCTATGACGACATTGCCCCCGCAGCGGCGGTCAAGGTCGGCAGGAAATATCTCTCCCGCGGGATCGCGGAGGGCAAGATACATCTTTTGCCGTTCGGCGAGGTGCTCGGGGCGGTAAAAGGTGCCCCCGACGGCGCGGTAAGCCCCGCGCTGATTGAACAGGTCCGCGGGGTCGTGGCGAAAGAGCTCGGTGTCGAGCCCGATGCCGTGGGTATAAACGACCACATTATTCTCGATCTCGGGGCGACAAGTCTGCAGTATTTTTCGATACTGTCGGCACTTGCCGAACAATTCAAAATAACGGGTGTATCCGAAAAGGAAAGCTATCGCTATACGGCGGAAGATCTTGCCCGTTATATAGAAGGGCGGATGTAACGGTATGCGCAGACCGAAACCGAGCAAGGCGGTAACGGCGTTTGTAAAGATAACGGGTTGCCTGCCTGCACTGCTCTACTTAAGACCCAAAGTCATCGTCAGCAAAAAGGGATCGGCAAAGCGCAGGCTCCCGAAGCCCTGTTTGCTTGTTTCGAATCACCGCTCTCTTATGGATTTTGTTTTATATCTTACCGTTTTTCCCTTCAGGAACATCCGCTTTCTGATGGCGGAGGTGCTCTTTACGAAGAGTAAGGCTCTGTCGTGGTTGTTGTTCAAGCTCGGCGGAATATATGTAAATCGGACCGACTTTGATTTTTCATTCGCGGCCGAGTCGGTCGAAGAGCTTGACCGCGGCGGCACCGTAGGGATCTTTCCGCAAAGCAGGCTGCCTGTCGGAGATAAGGAGTGGCCGTTTACTCCGAGCGTTGTTCATATTGCTCTGAATTCGGGAGCTCCGATAGTTCCTGTTTATACTGACGGAAAATACGGTTTCGGCAGGCGTGCACATGTCGTGATCGGCGAGGAGATTCGGCTTTGCGAGCTCTGCCGCGATAAAAATCCCGACAAGGATGAGGTCGAGAGGCTCACCCGTTACCTTGAAAGCAAGGTCTTTGAGCTCAAGGAAGAAGCAAAATAAATCTTCAAAAGGCGTGAAACAATAACATATTATGAATTCGTCAAACAACAGATCGAAGGGGAAAAGCGCTGCCGCGGGCAGAGCAAAAGCGCGATTTTTAGACATCAGACGCTTCGCGATGGATCTCGGCAGACTTGTCTGCACTCCTTGTCTTATCCTGTTCCGAATTAAAAAGATAGGAGTACAAACCGCGGCACCCTCAAAACTCCCTACGGGCGGAGTGATGATAGTATCGAATCACTCGGGCTTTTCGGATCCCTTTGTCATAGGAAGTGCTTTTTGGTACCGAAGGGTACATTTTCTCGCAGCCGAAACGGTTATGAAGAATCGCCTTGCGGCAGTACTTCTGCGCGGCATGGGATGTATAAAGATCGACCGCAATTCCTTCGACATCGAGGCTATAAAAAAGTCGGTCGCGGTGCTTAAAGAAGGCAGGGTGCTCACGGTGTTCCCGCAGGGTGCACTGCATCGCGACGGGGATCTGAGCGGCATAAAATCCGGTGCGGTCCTCATTGCAGGCAGAGCGGGCGTTCCGATAGTGCCGATATACACAAAAGAACGCTGTCACTGGTATGAAAGACGGGTCGTCGCGGTAGGCGAGCCCTTGTATCCCGAGGGTGCGGGAGCGTTGCTCAACGCGGCAAAGGCGGATGAGATTTCAAAGAAGCTCCTTCTTAAAATGGAAGAGTGCGAAGATGCATATAATGCGT
>CAKRVQ010000144.1 GCA_934408795.1 uncultured Eubacteriales bacterium | reverse complement strand
GTCTAAGAAGTTCCTTCGCGCCTTCAAGGGTAAAGGGGCTGCCTGCGTTAAGTTCGTTTTTGAAGTAGATCTCCGCAAACTTTGCCAGCACCGCCTCACCGACAAAGTATATCGCCCACGCGGAAAACACCGAAATGATACTATAGATATCAAATCCGTAGTCCCTGAGACTGTCCGGGAGCAGTCCGTGAAGGGAGAGCCCGCCGATCTTTAAAATACTTTCACCACTGCTGCTCAGGACGATCAAAACGGTGCAGCAGCAAAATCCTACCACCGAAAGAATAAATGTGATCTTGCTGAAGACCCTTCCGACCTTTGAAAGTGTTTGAATGGTATTAAGTGATCTCATACTGAATTCTCCTTATTTAATTTGAGAATGTCGGTTCTCGGCGAACGGCGGGCAAGCAAAAGTCAAGACCCGCCGCCCCGCGATTCAACCCGCATTTTCTTCGCGAATCGACCCCGCGTTCCGACCTGCATTCTGTCCCGCATTCCGACACGCGATTTAATCGGCGTTCTGCTTTGCGGCCTGCTCTGCGATCTGCTCCAGCAGGATCTTTTCCGCATAACCGCAGGAGCGCGCGACTGAACCGTCCTCAAACGGATTCGACAGATTTGCGTAACGCAGCGTCTCAAGATACCCGCGGCTGCCGCCCGTCTTGCAGAGTTTCAGATAGTCCTGCCATGCGGCTGATTTGTTTTCCGCATACTTTTTCTTAAACTCCATTGCGCCCATGGTGGTAAGCGTATAGTTGATGTAATAGAAGGGGTAGAGGTAGATGTGCAGTTTATGGTACCAATAACCGCCGCGCTCCATAAAGGCATCGTTCTCATAGCGGCGCCACGGCATATATTTTTCCTCAAGCAGGTGCCACTGATATGTCCGCTCCTCAGGTGTCAGCTCGGGATGCGAATAGCAGATGTGCTGGAACTCATCCACCGCCACGCCGAAGGGCACGAAGGTCAGCGCCTCCTGCAAATGCGCAAAGCGGAATTTATCCGCCTGATCACCGAAGAACCACTCGGCGTAAGGATAAGCGAACTGTTCCATTGACATTGAATGTATCTCCGCAATGTCGGTCGATTCTCCGTAATAGTCCGAGATCGGCTGACTGCGCATAGCCATATAACCCGCAAATGCGTGGCCCAGCTCGTGCGTCATCACCTGCATATCAAAGATCGTATGGTTAAAGCAGGAGAACACAAAGGGCGCTTTCAGGCTTGGCAGGTCGGTCATATAACCTGTTGACGCCTTGCCCGGCTTGTTCTGCAGATCCATCAGCTCATGGTCGATCATAAAATCGATAAACTCGCCGGTCTCGGGGCTTATATCGTGATACATTTTCTGCGCAGTCTTGACCATAAAGGCGGCGTCGCCCGCAGGCTCGGCATTGCCGTCGGGAAATACCATCTTTTCGTCGTACCACATAACGCGGTCTATACCGAGGCGCTTCGCCTGTGCGTCATAAAGCTTTTGACAAAGCGGTACCAAAACCGTGCGCACCTGCTCACGGAAGGACGCGACCTCTTTTTCGCCGTAGTCCGTGCGGCCCTGCTCAAGGTATCCGACGGGTATGTAATTCTCATAACCGAGGTTTTTGCCCATCTGATTGCGGATGCCGATAAGCTCATCCCAGATCTCCTCAAGGCGAGGTTCGTTTTTCTCGTAGAACTCTGAGTACGCCTTGACGGCTGCGGCACGCACCGCGCGGTCGGGATGCTCAAAGTATTTCTGCACGCCGTAGAGGTTCAGCGTTTTGCCGTCAAAAGAAATCTCGGCGGTTGCCATGATCTTCTGATACTCGTTGGTCAGGCGGCTCTCCTGCTGGCGCAGCGGGATATTTGCCTCGCAGTATAATTTTTTCTGCAGGTCCGCAGAGACAAAATACTGTTTACCGAATTCACGCTCGATATCCGCGCGGTAGGGTCCCGACGCTATGGCATCGTTGAGAGCCACCTCATCTCCGCTGAGGGTGGGCAATGTGTCCTGAAGATAATTTATCTCCGCTTCATAGAACTCATCGCGCGTATCAAGGGTGTGGCGGATATGAGCAACGGAATACTGCGTGAAAAGCTCGCAGCTTTCGCGATCGATCTCAAAAATCAGCTTCCTCAGCTCTTCATAACTCTGCGCGTTTTCTGCCGCCTTTTTCCATGCGCCGAGTTGAGCGCGGCGTGCCTCAAGATCCGGGCGTTTATACTCCAGTGTTGAAAACTTGAAATTTTCCATGGTGTTTCATATCTCCTTATCGTTTTTCAAAGCAATGGTTTTTACAGTCCCTTTTCAAGGACATATACCGACAAAATCTCAAGCGGCAAACCGACCGAAGGCAGCGCCGCGCGCCCTTCGAAAGAAGGGCGCAAAACGGGCAACAAAGCGTGATAACGGGATGCCGCTTTATCAAAAAGCAAGGCTTTCGAGAAATGAAAGTGTGTCGGTGCCCGTTTGCCGCGCCTGCGGCGCGGGCGGCGCTGCCGACGGTCGGATTGCTGCCTTAAGTCGGTTTATGTTTTCGTCTCTTTGCACTTTACGAAATCGACCGTGCCGCGTTTCATTGATATTTTGCCTGTCTCGTAACCGTATGAGGTCAGCTCGCTTTTATACCTCAGGAATGAATGATCGAGCGGCACTCCCGCAATATCTTCTATTTCTTTAAATGTCAATGTCAGACGATGCCTGCCGCTTTTTCCGATGTACTCCCAAAGCGCGTCATATTTGCTCATATCGCCTGCCGTCTCCTGTATTGCGCCGATATTTTCTCAGCAGCGCATCATATGTTTTTTTCGATAAACTCCGCAAGAGGCGGGATGCTTTCCGCTCTCCAATACCTGCTGCCGTCCGCCGTGCGGTTCAAAAGGCGCTTATTGTAAAGTTCCCTGCGAAGTGTTGCCGGATCGTGAAAAAGCGTATTATCATCCAACAGGTCGCCTATCTCCGACTCGGTATATTGCCGCTCCGGGTCGATCTTTCCCGCAAGATACCAAAGCGCCGCCAGCTTCTTTTTATACTTCACCGGCATTTGTATCAGCCGACCGTCACCGTCCAAAAACGGCAGCAGATCGGACAGGTTGTTTTCCATGCTTTCCGACCTCCCCTTTATTCCTCACCCGTGTCCGAATCCGAATTCGGGTCGGATGTCACAAGCAGCATCATCGCCCGAAATTCGGTAGACAACATTTGCCCGAGCTTTTCTTCGGAGAAACGGCAGACCCGCGTCGCGCATAAAGCTCCGACACCGAAAGTATATATCCAGACATTTTCAAAAAGCCGCTTGGCTTGCCTTTCGGTCATACCGTATTCTTTCCGTATCAGCTCCATACAGGTCTCCGCCGTGGGACCGAGCTCGCCGAACACATCGTCGAAATTCACTGCGTTTCGGTTCTCGCGCATAAAAAGCAGTTGATATAACTTCGGTTCGTTTGCACCGAAGAGCACCATCTGCATTCCCACCTGCTTGAACAGGGGCATATCGGAAAATTTGTGTTCCGCATAGCTTTCGAACCGACGCATGGCGGCGGTGCGCACCTCGTCCTGCACCTCCTTCATACTGTTGAAGGCGGTGAAGATCGGGCGGGCGGAGCTCCCGAGTGCATCTCCGAGCTCCTTTGCGGTCAATGCTTCGACACCTTTTTCGGACACGATATCCAGTGCGGTCTGCACAATCTCTTCCCTTGTGAATTTCGGTTTGGGCGGCATTTTCGTTCCCCTTTTTATAAATTGATCGTTTTGCAACGAGCGTTTTACATTGCGCGTTTTAGTATAACACTTTTCCGCCGCTTTGTCAAGCGGCGGGAAGGTACGCAATCATCGTCGCCGCAAGTTGAGATCTGCGGCGGGGCTGAAGCGGCTTGAGGGGGATATGCGACGCGGCGCGCAAGGTGCGCCGCGGGTGGGTGTGCGGTGCGGCAGTGGGCATCATTGGAGCTGAGGGTCTGCGGCGAAGAGCGCGGCGCGCAAGGTGCGCCGCGCATGGGGTAGCTGCGAGCGGCGGCAGTGATGAGACCTACCGTGAGCCGCCGCGGCGCGCAAGGTGCGCCGCGGCAGAGGAGCCGATGCCCACGCTTTTTCGTTTTGCCGGTCGCTCATTGCCCGCCATCGCCCATCAAACAAAATTGAGAAAATAAAAAACGGCCGCCCGACAGGGACGGTCGCTTTTTGTTTCTGCTTTGTGCTACGATAAGTAGCGC